>NZ_JAUBQM010000033.1:0-20397 GCF_036701245.1 Microcoleus sp. Pol14D4 | reverse complement strand
CAGGCGGTGGTGGCACTGTAGTAGAACCAATACTTGGAAGCCCTGGCATTGTTATTAGTCCGGCATCGGGATTAGTAACTACAGAATCAGGTGGCAAAGACACTTTCACCATCAGACTCAACAGACAACCTACGGCTGATGTAACGATTGGTTTGCGTAGCAGCAATGAGGCAGAGGGAGTAATTTCGACGGAATCAATTACCTTCAATTCTGTTAATTGGGATCAGTGGCAGCCGATTACGATAACGGGTGTGGACGATCGAGTATTTGACAGCGATAAGAGTTATCAGATTGTCACTGCCCCTGCTGTGAGTGCGGATAGTAACTACAACGGCCTTAATGCGCCGGATGCCACTGTTGTTAACAGGGGTAACACCATATCGCCATCTCAGGAGAGACCTCCATCTGGTGGCAGTTTTTCAGATTTGGATTCTGACAGTGCTGCTAACCCAGGCATCACCGTCTCCCCCACCAACGGATTAATCACCACTAAAACAGGTGCAAAAGCCAAATTTACCGTCGCACTTAATAGCCCGCCGACGGCTCCTGTTACGATCGGTTTGAATGTTTCTCCTCAAAATCCTGCAGAAGGTAGTCTCTCGATTCCAGGAGTTACCTTTACACCGGACAACTGGAATATTCCCCAGGAGGTAACGGTAAAAGGAGAGGGTGGTACTCTCTCTGCTGCTGCTAACCGACCTTACACGATCGTTACCGCCCCTGCGGTCAGCACTGACAGCAAGTACTCAGGTCTAGATGCCTCTGATGTCAGTCTCACCAATATGTTCGTTTATGCCGACTATCCCTACAATCAATATCCTCAGATAGTCGTTGGGCCAACAAACGAGTTGATTACAACAGAAGCAGGCGACACTGCTAATTTCAGTGTTGTCTTGACTCAGCAACCTATGGCTGATGTTGTCATCCCAGTCAGCAGTGACAACCCAGCAGAAGGAACTGTTTCTGTATCGACGCTGAAGTTCACTCCTGATAATTGGGATATAGCTCAGATTGTCACAATCAAGGGTATTAACGATAATCAACCTGATGGCGATCGTCCCTACAAAATAATCCTCGGACAGGCTATAAGCAACGAATCTGCTGACAGTGGCAACCCTTTTCCAACTCCCGGGTACTCAGGTTTCGATCCTGAAGATGTCAGTGTGACTAACCTCGAACGCAGTTACACTTTCAACAAAATCAATACGGAAATCTCGAATTATTTCGACGGCGGAGTGATTAGCGCTTGGGGAGACTACAGCGGTGATGGGAAACTGGATTTTATCGCGTCGGGTCGCCCTGAGCCACTTAGCAGCTTCGGTAGCTCTTTTGACTTCACTGGTACTTGGCTGTACCGCAATAGTGGCAGTACCTTTACCGCTGAAAGCGGCTACCCAAGTTGGGAGTCAGCTTCTGCTGCATCTTGGGGAGATTACAACAACGACAGCCAGCTAGATTTTCTCTTGCAAACAAACGGAGGCAAATACGGAACACCATCAAGTCTCAAATTGTTCGGCAACAATGGCGATGGCTGGAATGGATCTACGATCGAATACATAAGTCCCAACAATAATAGTAGTTCGGCAGCATGGGGAGACTACAACAATGATGGCAAACTCGATCTCCTGAATGCCACCCAACAAAGTATCACGAATCAAAATGCAGACGGTACGTTTAGCACGCTGGAAAACGCAAGCTTACTGTACCGCAATACTGGGAAGAGCGATCTTGTTTTTACGCCAGATATTACTGCCCAACTCCCGGGTGTTCTCAACGGTTCAGCAGCATGGGGTGACTTTAACAAGGACCGCCAACTCGATATCCTGCTAACGGGCGATAGTCTTTCAGGCAAAATAGCCAAAGTGTTCCGCAATACTGGCAGTGGCTTTAGCGAAGCTTTTGCTTTGCCCGGTGTTTCTAATGGTTCGGCAGCTTGGGGAGACTATGACAATGATGGCGATTTGGATATCTTGCTAGCGGGTAATTCAGATTCTGGCAACATCACTAAAGTTTACCGGAACACAGGCAGTGGCTTTAGCGAAGACACAACTGCCGCCTTGCCCGGTGGTAGTTCCGCAGCTTGGGGAGACTACGACAACGACGGCAAATTCGATATCTTGCTCGACAGCAAAGTGTACCGCAACACTGGCAGCGGCTTTAGCGAAGATATCAGTGCTGGAGTGACTGGTGACGGTCATGGATCTTGGGGAGACTACGACAGTGACGGCAAATTGGATCTTTTGCTGGGCAACCAAGTTTACCGCAGCAATACTGCGATCGCGAACACTCCTCCCACTGCACCCACAGGGCTTTCGGCCCAGCCGGATGGCCGAAATGTCACTTTCAACTGGAACAAAGCAACTGATGCTCAAACTCCTGCCGATGGTTTAAGCTACAACCTGCGAGTGGGCACGACACCAGGGGGCAGTGACATTCTCGCCCCGATGTCTCTCAATGACGGAACTCGGCAAGTTGTAGGGCTAGGTAATGCCAATCAAAACACCGAGTGGCAGCTCAAAGATTTGTCTCCAGATAAGACATATTACTGGAGCGTACAGGCGATCGACACTGCTTGGGCCGGTTCACCCTTTGCCGAAGAAGGGAGTTTTACCACAGTTGCCAACAACCCTCCTGTCCTCAACTATGGCCCGACTACAACCCCGTGGCATTACCAGTACATCAAGTCGAGCAGTTCATCAACGTTCGAGTACACCTTCCCAGAAAACACGTTCACTGACCCCGATCCGGGCGACCAACTGACCTACACAGCAACTCTGATGGACGGGAGTCCCCTGCCAAGTTGGCTCACTTTCAACCCAGATACCCGTACACTCAGCGGCACAAGTCCTAAACTGCAGCAGTTAACAATCAAGTTAACAGCAACAGACAGTGCGGGTCTTAGTGTCAGCGACAATGACCTTACGCGTCCATTTCAGGGTATGTTGCTGACATTTAGTTGCACCGGCGTAGTTATTGACGGGTACATAAACGGTGCAAATCTCTTCCTAGACGCCAACAAAAACGGCATCCTCGATGCCAATGAACCATCCACCACAACTAACAGCAAGGGTGAGTTTAATCTCAACATCCCCTTCGACATTTTCGACACCAACAAAAACGGAGAAATCGACCCATCAGAAGGCAATCTAGTAGCCACAGGAGGCACTGACACCGCCACCGGATTACCCCTAGAAACACCAGTCACCGCACCACCAGATGCGAGTGTCGTCACCCTCCTAACCACCTTAGTCGCCGACTTAATCGACAAAGGAATTGAACCAGAAGAAGCCCAATCTTTAGTCAAAGCAGCCCTTGGACTCCCCGCTGAAGTTGACCTAACTAGCTTAGACCCCATCCTCGCCACCAACAACAATCAACCAGGCGGCGTCCAAGTCTTATCCGCAATGGTGAAAGTCCAAAACTTCATCACTCAAACCAGCGCTTTGATTGACGGTGCTTCCAGTGCAGTCAATACCGATATTGTCAAAGCTGTTGTCAGTTCAATTACGGCTCAAATTCAATCCGGTACTGTCTTAAACCTCAGCAATGCAGCCGCCTTAGAACCGATCATTCAGCAAGCAGCCGCGAAAATCCAGCAAATAGACCCCAGTTTCAACAGTCAAACAGTCGCCCAAATTACCTCGCAATCTGCGACAGTAATGGCAACAG
Organism: Microcoleus sp. Pol14D4; assembly: GCF_036701245.1. NCBI lineage: Bacteria > Bacillati > Cyanobacteriota > Cyanophyceae > Oscillatoriales > Microcoleaceae > Microcoleus > Microcoleus sp. Pol14D4. Next base: position 16,728 of record NZ_JAUBQM010000033.1, on the reverse strand, counting down.
CCAATCAACGCATTGATGCCGCTGTCTCCAACCCAACAGGAACATCAATTCCTGAATCACTTGCCCGCCTTCAACAAGTAGCCTTGGGCCCAACTACTCAAGACTTCAAAGAAGTTGGTGCGGGAAATAAACCTATTTCCCAGCTAGTTGCTGACAATACTGGTACTGCTTTAGATAGCAGAATTGAAGCTGTAATATTGCCTGTTGGGATTGCAACTCCTGTGGTCAGCGGCGATGCTGATTTGGGCAGCAATTCCCCGGATGCAATTCTCGGTACAAATGGCGACGATATCCTGACGGGCGACAGCGCGAATAATGTGTTGATGGGGATGAGGGGCAATGATTCCCTCAATGGAGTTCTGGGGAATGACACTATTTTCGGTGGCAAAGGTAGCGATACAATCCTGGGGAGTAGCGGTGATGATGTCTTATTTGGCAACCGCGGTGCTGACATTTTGAACGGCGATGAGGGTAATGATATTCTTTACGGAGGTAAGGGAGATGATTTGCTGACGGGCGGTTTGGGAATTGATAGTTTGATAGGAGGAATGGGAGTAGATAAGTTCCTACTATCTACCAATTCCGGTACTGATACGATTACTGATTTTGAAGTCGGTAAGGATTTGTTAGTATTGGGTAACGGGTTGAGTTTCTCGCAATTGGCGATTGCTCAAGATAGCGGTGCAACTTTAATCCGGTTGGCACAAACAGGGGAGATTTTAGTTTCTCTCAGTGGTGTTTCGGCTAGCAATATTAGTGCCGTTAATTTCGGAGTGATTTAGAGGTTCGTAATGAGGACTTTAGTCCTTATTATTCTTCAGTCTCTTAGAGACGGACTTCGTTTGTCTATATGCGGTTTCAACCGCTGACTGTCAAGGCCTTGATCCCCCCTTAAAAAGGGGGGGACAAGAATCTTCTCAAAGTCCCCCTTCTTAAGGGGGATTTAGGGGGATCTGGCCTCGGCGGTAAACGAGAGATAAAGAGGGTTTTAGACTTAAGTTAACACCAATGGCCTAAACCGTATTACTTACAAATCAGCACCGCTGATATCGCATTCCCGGTAACTGCGAAACTAATCCCAACAATTCCAACTGCAAAAGTATACTAGAAACTCTTCCTGCTTCTAATCCCGCTGCTTCTACAATTGTATCAAAAGAAATCGGCCCACCTGCGATCGCACTTAACACCTTAGCCAATTCCGGCTCCAACGGCGGCCCTTGCTTCTCAACCGTCGGATTTGGAGGAAACAGCGACAACTGCTCGGCTGTATCCAATTTTGGCATAGCTCCGAGCATTTCCAACAACCTGTCTTCGCTTAACATTCGATCGCTATTCGGCAGAATCGGATGAGCACCTTTACTCAGCAACTCCAAACAACCAAAAGAACGCTCATCATCCAACCTGCCCGTCAAAACATACACATCTCGGCAAAAATCATTCGCTTGATAAGCAGTAATTAACGCACCCGATTTATGCGGAGCTTCTATCACAATTGTAGCGCGGCTTAAGCCAGCAATTATGCGATTTCGGCGGGGAAAATTAGTTTTATTCGGTTGAGTCCCCGCCGGATATTCGCTAATTACCAATCCCTGCTGCAAAATGCGATCGCACAACCTCTCATTTTGTTTAGGATATACAATATCTACTCCCGTCCCCACCACTGCAAAAGTCCTTCCTCCCGCCTCCAAACAGCCTATATGAGCCTCTGTATCAATGCCAGCCGCCAATCCCGAAACCACAGTAAAACCGTTTCTAGCCAAAGCCGTACTAATTTTGCGAGTCCACCTTCTGCCGTATTCCGAAGGGCTGCGAGTGCCAACCATTGCCACTGTCGGCGTAATTCCTTGATTCTCTTTGCGATCGACTAAACCACGATAATACAATACTGGTGGCGGATTGGGAATTTCCAATAATAAGCGCGGATAATCTGGATCGGCGGGCGTCCAAAAACAGGGATTTTTTATAAGATGTTTTTCGATAAATTCTTCGGGATTGAGTTTAGTGCGTTCTTGCACAATGGTTTCAATTATCTGCTTCCCGAACCCTTCGATTCGCATTAAATCTACTGGTTTTGCCGTCCAAGCTTCCGCCAAACTATTGAAATTTTGGTGCAATCTTTGCAACAAAATCGGCCCGATACCGTTAATTTGTGACCATGCTAACCAGTATGCGCGTTCTTCTAACAACGAGTTGCCCTCAACTTATCTGAAAATGATTTTATCATTTTTGGTTGAATTATGGTAGGAAACGGCACTGCCTTGTCCTGTCTTTTCACAGATTTACAAGTGCTATATAAATATTTTTTGACGAACCGGGAAGGCGCTAAAAACACGAAGGGAATTAAGAGAGATATTGACAATTACTGGCTAGGTTCTCCAATCTACAAAACGGGCATAAATATAAGCAATGATTTCTCCGATTACTGTCCGAAAACCTTCGCTAGATTTCCACCATTCTTGGGAATTGTAATCTTGCGGTTCCGCCGCTATAATGCCGACTTTAATCTCAGGATTCAGCACTTCTTTAAATACAATCCAACTTCGGCGGGCGTGAGGGCCAAAGGAATAAAGATTAATGGAGTTAACTTTTAAATCTGAAGTAGAAAACCAATCTCGAAGTGCGATCGCAGAAGCAGCAGTGCGGTGTTTCACAACACTCGCTGCTGGTACTGCTACTAATTTGTTTTTATCAAATCCTAGTGCAATACAAGTCGCTGCAGTTAGTGCAGCATAATTTTTATATTCAGCGAGATAGTAGCCTTTACTTAAAGGAAGTCCTGTGGTAATTAATTGGCTGTATTTGCCTTTTTTGAATTCGGCGATCGCACTTGCGATCGCATAATCGGGCAACCAGCCTTCGACAACCAATATATCTGCTTTAATCGGCGCATTTACCGCCAAAAACGGATGGATATTTGTGAGAATTAAGAGCATTAAAATTATCAACCCCGCGCTTGCAATTACCCAACCTTCCCTAGTAATTGCCCAGATTTCTCGACGACGGATTAAACGAATTCTCATTATTATAGCATAAGGAAGTTCGGCAACGGATTATGTAACGGATGTAACGGATGAAAGGGAAAGGGATCAGTAAAAGTGTCCAATTCCCTATGCGCTATGCCGCATTCCCAAATTATTGGTGTTTCAGATACTCAAAAACGCTTTTATCCCCGATATCCTGCGGCATCGGTTGAAAAAACTTGCGTACAGCAAAGATGATAAACAAAGCTGCCCAAATAGCCAGCAAAAACTGTTCATTTTCGGCTGACAAAAAGCCGAAAATATGTCCTAAAATTAAGAGAGGAACTCCTGGAGTCAAAAACTTAGTTTCGAGGCGATTAAAGCAGAATGCTTCTTTAAAATAAATGCCATTTAAGGCGGCAAAAGTAAAGCCAATTCCCCACAACGTGGCGGGATGTTCGTAGACTGCTAAAGCTAGAGGTTGGCTGCTTTGTAACGCTACAAACAATGCTGCCGCGCCGCCGATCGCCCAAAACACCTGTAGTGTTCGGTGCAGCGCAATCATGTAAATGTGAATAGTTGCCAAGCTGACGCCTAAAGCTATCCAGAAACAAGCAAAAACAGGCGTTACAGCTTGGATTGCGATCGGGTTGTCGCCCTGTTGCAACACCAGAGTAGTGCCGATCGCAAAACACAGCGCCGCCACCCCCAATCCGGCGCGGTAAATCAACACTCCCGTGCGATCGTTTTGAGTAATTGTAAATTCGCCGAATTGTCCTTGATAGACTGGCGATTCATCAGGTGATTTCAGTAGTTGCATTACAGCTTCCTCCTATTAGACACGAATGTACTTCTGCCAAGATATACTTTATTGATAAACCGATCCAGCGAGACCGAGCGATGCCTAAATTTAACAAGCCTAAACTTAACCAGCCTAAAGTTAACAAATCTAAAGTTAACAAATCTAAATTGGACGATCGCCCCGATCACAGCAAATCCCTTCCTTCGCAATCCGAACTTCCTCCAGTTCAGCTTGATGAAACCATTGTAGCAGGCAGAAGACCGAAACCGCTAGACGACTTCCAGCGCCTGCTGGCAGAAGTAACCGAATTGAGATCGGGGTTCGATCCAGAAATGTTAGCGCATATCGACAAAAATATCCCATTTAATACCAAGCAATTTGAAACTAAAATCAGCAAAATTTTGGGTTCTAAAAATATTGATTGTAATCTCAAAAACTCAGTCAAATATCTAGAGTACATCAAGCAAAATATTCAACTTCCCTGTCACGTTACTGGCATAGAAGAGTTTGAATGGGAAGAAGAATATACAATGGGTTATGGCAGCAAAAAAGAATATGCAAAGCTCAAAAAAACTAAACCTTCTTATACTGATAGATTCACCATTAATCGGTTGGAGGATTTTGTGATTCAGGAAGAAGGCATATTTGTGGAAGTGCAGCGCGTCGGCGATCGCCTAAAGTTTATGTTGCCTTTATTCGAGTTAGAATCAGTTGATGTAATCTCCCGCAACAATCAGTTATTAGATGATTATGCCGTGTGGTTTCTCAATTATTAAGGAAGAGTGGAAAAGTGGAAAAGTGGGGGAGGGGAAGAGGAGAAGGGGAGAGTGGGGGATGGGAAAAATCTTCCTTCTTCCTTCTTCCTTCTTCCTAACATCCGTTACAGAATCCGTTGCCGAACTTCCTTCTCTCTTCTCCCTAACATCCGTTACATCCTAACATCCGTTACAGAATCCGTTGCCGAACTTCCTGCTTAATTAAATTGAAGCTGGCAAGTGCGATCGCGAAACCAAAGCCAAAGCTTCAACCAAACTGCGAACAGCAGCAATCATCGCCACTTCGCTATTAAGTTGGCTGACAGCAGAACCGACACCAACACCTGCAGCACCTGCTCCAATAGCGAGGGGTGCGGTGACGCTGGAGATACCGGAAGCGCAGAGTACGGGGACGGATACGGCGCGGGAAATTTCAAAGGCTGCGGCCAAAGTAGGCGCTGCTTTTTCAATTAATCCCAAGGTGCCTGCGTGAATTGGTTGAGCGCTAGTACCACCTTCGGTTTGGATGATGTTAGCGCCAGCTTTGACTAATTCAATTGCTAATTGCACTTGTTTGTCGAGTGCCAAAATGTGGGGAACTGTCACAGAAAGAGTGATGTTCGGAAATAGCGATCGAGTTTCGCGAGTCAACTGCAAAACTTCCTCAGCTTCAAAGCGGCGGCCTACTGCGTAGAAAGCATCAAAGTTGCCAATTTCAATCAAATCAGCGCCAGCTTCTACCGCAGGCACAAACTTTTCTGGTTCCACAGCAGATACACAAATTGGCAAATTTGTCAATTGTTTTGCCATCAATACCAAATCTCGATCGGCAGCAATATCGACAAAGGAAGCACCGCCGAGATCCGCTGCTTTGACGACAGCCGCAACGTTGGCGGCATCAAAATTATTTAAACCGCTGATAATTTTCAGGGCGCGACCTTGCTCAAATGCGCGCTGCAATTTAGAATTTACACTCATCGTTAGTTTTCCAACTCAAAAAATTTCTTAGACTCATTTTGACACAAATTAGAATAATTTTTGATTTTTAATTCTTAATAGCCGTAAGGTGCAACCTAAGCAGCCTACATAGGTCGATTATGCCTCCAGGACTGTATTTTTTATTTTTATAGCAACCGCCAAGACAGTTATAACGTTCTTAATTGCTGCAACTATTGTTGTGACTGCATTTCCCCATCGATATTCTTCCCTCTTCATTCTTCCATCGGACTGACATCCGTTACATCTTGTACAGTGCTCGTTGCCGAACTTCCCGGCTGTCGAAATTTGTAAACATCTTTGATAACTTGTACCCAGCCGTCAGAGAGAGATTCGAGAATCCGAGAACCCTTTTCTTTCGTTGCCACCGTCGCATCGCCCAACACACCGCTTTCAGTTAACTCTCGCGTCAGCCAAGCAAAAGGCAAATTTCCTTCCATACTCAGCAAACTATCGATCGGCAAATTTTTCGGATATTCAGTAACAGCAAGTTCCATTTTCACCTGATCCGGCAAAATTGACAACATCAAACTCGTTTCTGCATCACCCGCGTGAATCCCAAACTCCAACTCTTTCGCGCTCAATAATTCAGCAGCCACATTCGGAACCCGCCACACAAACAGCGGAAAAACCGAAAAATCCTGATATTTTTGATGAATGTCCCGCGCTGCAATTTCCATCACCTGCGGCTGTCCGCCGTGACCATTGAGTAACACTAATTTCCGAAATCCAGCCTGATAAATACTGTCAGCAATTTCGCCGATTACTGCTAAAAGTGTCTGAGCACTGAGCATAATTGTACCGGGGAAATGGCAGTGTTCGTTCGACTTGCCATAGTACAAAGGCGGCAAAGCATAAGCGGGAATATTTGCCTCTAATTTTGTCAGCGCTGTGCCTGTCACCGCCGCGCTAATTGCCGCATCTACAATTAAAGGCAAATGGGGGCCGTGTTGTTCGATCGCACCTAGCGGCTGAATAATCACAGTATTTTCCTTATCAAGCATAGACTGAATTTCTGTCCAAGTTAGATATGGAAAAAATCGCGATTCGGGAATAAAATTGTGCATAAGGTGGCAACAAGAGTAAAAGCAACCAAGGCGATCGACTAGCCTGAAAACTAAAAAGCAATTACCAAAATAGATAACTAATTCTGTCTCTAGGTAAATGCTATAATTTATAGCAGATGCTTTAAGAGGGCGCTGATATACGCTCGCCAGCTCAGACCGAAAGACATAGAGACCATTAATTGATGGAAGCTTGGCAAACCCCACAAACTAATTTAACCGATATTCCGATCGCCGAGGAACTGTCCCGCCGCATTCCTCGATCGCACGATCAAAAAGCAGAAAACCGAGCGCTGCAAAAGCTGGCTAGACAATTGGCAACCTCACCCCACAGGCTGCTCAAAACACTGGTTGCGATTGCTAAAGATTTGTGCGGCGCAGAAAGTGTCGGAGTCTGCTTACTAGAAGAAAATGTCAGTTCCGAACAAATATTTCGGTGGGTGGCATTGGCGGGCGCGTGGGAAGCAGCAGAACACAGAAACACACCCCGCAAATTGCGTTTGTCGGGAGCAGGTTTCGATCGCCAAACTCCCCAGCTTTACTTCGCTCCCGAACAATATTTTACCGACTTACAACAGTTAGAATTGCCGATCGCCGAAGCGTTAGTCGTGCCGCTGCAAGCAGAAAATCAACCGCTGGGGGCAATATGGATTGTATCTCACGATTCGGGCCAATTCGATGCCGAAGACTTGCGGATCGCCATCTCCCTAGCAGACTTTGCCGTTGCCGCCGTACAAATCGATCGCGCCAATCAAACCAAAGAAGCTTTGCGAGAAAGCGAAGAACGCTGGCAATTAGCCTGTGCCGGCAACAACGACGGCATTTGGGATCGCAACCTGCAAACAAATTGCTCTGTTTTGAGCGATCGCTTTTTAGAGATTTTGGAACGTGGAGCCGAAGAAGTCAAAAACTTCAGCCAATATTTGAGCTACATTCATCCCGATGATTTGGAGATAATGCAAAGCAATTGGCAGCAGCACTTAAATAGAGAAACCTCACATTACTGCTGCGAGTACCGCATCCTTTGTGGGGACGGGCGCTACAAATGGGTTTTAGCCAGAGCGCGAGCAATTTGGGACGAATCAGGCAATCCCGTGCGCGCCGTGGGATCTCTCACAGATATCAGCGATCGCAAACAAACTGAAATTGCCTTAAAACAAAGCGAAGAACGTTTGAGCGTCGCCATCGAAGGCTCCGGCATGGCAACCTGGGATTTAGACGTGCGAACAAATCGAGTAATTTGGTCGGCGACCCATTTCAGCATTTTGGGCTGCGAACCGGTACCGGGCGGCGAAGCAAGCGCGGCTGTGTGGGAAAACTGCGTGCATCCAGACGACTTAAAGCAAGTCCTGCAGGCAATAGAAACAGCTCGGCAAACCCGATCGCTCTACTCCCCCGAATACCGCATTATCCGGGCAGACAACGGAGAAATCCGCTGGGTGAGTGCGTTCGGGCGCTATCTCTACGACGCTGCAGGCGAGGCAGTGCGGTTTATCGGAGTATTATTAGATGCTACCGATCGCAAAATGGCCGAACTCGCCCTGCACCAGAGCGAGCAAACGGTGCGCCGTCAACTTCTAGAGATAGAGTGGCTCTACCAAACAACTCCCGTGGGTTTGGCAGTTTTAGACACAGATTTGCGGTACGTGCGGCTCAACCAGCGGTTGGCCCAAATCAACGGCTTGCCCGTCGAAGCGCACATCGGCCGGACGGTGCGCGAAATATTCCCCGGCTTGGCAGACACAGCCGAAGCTGTGTTCCGCCGTCTTCGAGAGACCGGAGAACCGATGCAAAATTGTGAAATCAGCGGTGAAACCAAAGCTCAACCCGGTGTTGTACGCACTTGGCTGGTGAATTGGTGGCCGCTCAAAGACACGGGCGGCGAGATTGTCGGGATGAATGTCGTGGTACAGGAAATTACCGATCGCAAAATGGCCGAACTCGCCTTGCAAGAAAGCAACAACCGCTTTCAGTTAGCTACAAGGGCGATCGACGGCCTGGTGTTTGAGTGGGATTTGGCAGCAAACTCCGTTTACCGTTCCGAGGGACTGTACTCGATCGTCGGTGTCTGCCCAGAGGATGCACCGGCAACACCAGAGTGGTGGAGAGAACGCATCCATCCCGCCGATTTGGCACGCATCCTTGCCGGGGCCGAATCAATCTTAAGTGCCGAGCGCTACGAAGACGAGTACCGAGTCCGGCACCAAGACGGGCGCTGGATTGATGTTTGGGAGCGCGGCTGTTCGATCCGCAACCAGCAAGGTGAAGTGACCAAAATAGTCGGCTTCACCAGTAACATTACCCAGCGCAAACAAGCAGAAGCTGCACTGCGCGATCGTGAAACCCACCTGCAGTTGATTCTCGACAGCGCCAAAGACTACGCCATCTTCACCATCGACACCGATGGACACGTTACCCGTTGGAACGCAGGCGCCCAGAGATTGCTGGGCTATACCGAAGCTGAAATCGTCGGGCAGGACGGACGAATCATCTTCACCCCAGAAGACTCTGCTGCTAGAAAGCCGGAAGCAGAAAGGCACATCGCCCTGACTCAGGGAAAGGCAGAAAACGAGCGCTGGCACGTCCGCAAAGACGGCAGCCGCTTTTGGGGCAGCGGGCTGGTGAGGCCCCTGCGCGACGCAGCCGGCGAGGTGCAAGGTTTGCTGAAAATTATGCAGGACAAAACCGACCGCCGGCAAATAGAAGAAGCACTGCGGCAAAGTGAAAATCTTTACCGCACCCTCGCCGATGGTGTCCCGGAATTAATGTGGATCAACACCGCCGACGGCAGGTTAGAGTTTTGCAACCAACACTGGAAAACCTATACGGGCATCAAGCCAGCAAAATTACCACTGCCTGCGCCGGTGCTGCAATTATTTCATCCTGACGATCTGCCAGCAGTTGTCGGCACGCGCACTCCTGCGATTGAAGCAGGGGAAGCCTACGAATTCGAGTGTCGGGTACGCAGGTTTGATGGTAATTATCGCTGGCATCTAGCGCGACTTGTGCCCGTCAAAGACAGGGGGGGAAAAGTGGTGCAATGGGCTGGTATCGGCATTGATATTGACGATCGCAAACGAGCAGAAGAAAGCTTAGCCGAAAGCGACCGCCGCTTCCGCTTCCTGGCTGAGTCGCTGCCCCACCTGATTTGGAACGTAACCTCCGCCGGGGAAATTCGCTTTACCAATCAACAACAATGGTTGGAATATCTGGGGATGTCTTACGAGGAAGCCGCTCAAAACAATTGGGAATCCCTAGTCCCGCCCTCGGATTTGGCAGAATCTTGGGCCCGTTGGGAAGAATGTCTCATCAGCGGAGAAGCTTATCAAGTTGAGCTGCGCCTGCGGCGGGCAGCAGACCAAATGGAACGCTGGCATTTGTCCCGCGCCGTGCCAATTCGCGACGCAAGGGGCCAGGTTGTCGAGTGGATCGGCACAAATACCGATATTCACGATCGCAAACAAGCCCAACTCAACGAGCAGTTTCTCTCCGATCTCGAAGTCCGCTTGCGGCAGCGCTTCAACCCCGCCGAAATGTTGTCGGAAGCGATGAACAGTCTGGGAGAATATTTAAAGGTCGATCGCTGCATCTGGCACGAAATCGATCTAGAAGCCGATCGGGCAATTGTCCGGCAAGACTGGCACCAGTCCGACCTTGCCAGCACCGTCGGCACCTATCTCATCTCAGACTTTAAGATCCCAGAACTGAAAGCTCTCTCTATGGCAGGTCAAACACTTGTCATCTCAGATATCGCTAATTACCCCCATACAGCGCATTTATTCGATAACTACGGTGCCGTGTCGATTCGCGCTTTAGTCGATGTTCCCTGCCTTGAGGAAGGGCGCTGGGTGGCTCTTTTGCTGGTGACATCAAAGGTGGTTCGGCACTGGCGGCCCGATGAAGTTTGGCTGATGCAAGAAGTGGTGGCTCGCCTCTGGACGGTGATCCTGCACGCGCGAGCCCTGCATGAACTGCACGAAAGCGAGGCTCGGTTCCGCGCTCTAGCTGACAACATCGCTCAGTTGGCCTGGATGACAGATCCCGCTGGCGGAAGTTTATGGTATAACCAGCGCTGGTTTGACTACACGGGTACAACCCTAGAAGAAATGCGAGGCTGGGGCTGGCAACTGGTGCATCACCCGGAACACCTCGATCGCGTTGTCGAAAAATTTAGGCGCTGCATTGAAACAGGCGAACTCTGGGAAGATACTTTTCCCTTGCGCGGCAAAGACGGATCGTACCGCTGGTTTCTCTCCCGCGCCGTGGCGATTCGCGACGATCGAGGCAAGGTGCTGCGCTGGTGCGGCACCAACACTGACATTACCGATCGAAAAGTTGCAGAAGCGGAACGGGAACGCCTTCTAGCGCGGGAAAAGGCAGCGCGGGAAGAAGCAGAACGCGCTAACCGCGTCAAAGACGAATTTTTGGCTGTTTTATCCCACGAATTGCGGACTCCTTTAAACCCGATTGTGGGCTGGACGAAGCTGCTGCGATCGAACATTCTGACACCGGAAAAGCAGGGTTACGCCTTAGAGACGATCGAGCGCAATGCCAAACTACAAACCCAGCTTATCGAAGATTTGCTCGACGTGTCGGGGATTCTGCAAGGCAAGGTCAGCTTGAATATTGCACCTGTGGATTTAGCCGGGGTCATCGGCGCTGCTATTGAAACGATGCGTCTGGCCGCGGAAGCCAAGTCGATTCAAATCAGCACTCAATTTGCATCGAATCTCGGCTCGGTTTTGGGCGATGCGGGCAGACTTCAGCAGGTAGTCTGGAATTTGCTGTCAAATGCCGTCAAGTTCACCCCGCCGGGAGGCAAAATCGAAGTCGTTCTCGATCGGGTGGACACGAGGGCCCAAATTACTGTAACTGATACTGGAAAAGGTATCGAACCTGATTTTCTGCCCTATGTATTCGACTACTTCCGGCAAGCTGACAGCACGATGACGCGCAAGTTTGGCGGATTGGGTTTAGGATTGGCGATCGTCCGCCATCTCGTCGAACTCCACGGTGGCACGGTGAAATCCGACAGTTCCGGCGAAGGCAAAGGCGCAACCTTGACCGTCAGGATACCTCTGATGCCGGCGCAATCTCAGACAAGTCCTGCGGGAACTGCGCCGCCGGAACAATCCTTCAATTTGAGCGGTATCAGGGTGTTAGCGGTGGATGATGATGCCGATGCGCGAGATTTGGTGGTTTTTCTGCTTGAGGATTGTGGGGCAAGTGTTACAGCAGTTGCTAACGCCGCCGATGCCTTGGCAGTTTTAACTGAGTCTGTGCCGGATTTGCTGTTGAGCGATATTGGAATGCCCGATACTGACGGTTATATGTTGATGCGACAGGTTCGGGCTCTGGCGCCCGACAAAGGGGGACTGGTTCCGGCGATCGCCCTCACGGCTTATGCTGGAGAGATTGACTATCGGCAGGCCATGGCTGCGGGGTTCCAGCGGCACATTTCTAAGCCTTTAGACCCGGAGAAGTTGGTGCAGGCGATTTGGGATTTACTCGATCGTTCTGGCGAAAATATTTTTTAAGGTCTTTTTGTGTCTGAAAAGCCTTTATTTAATGAACCCCAAAAAAGCAAATAACGCGATGGAAACAGGGAATAAGAAAGGAAAAAGTTAATATTTTCTAGTTCGGTTATATCTGAGGTATTGCACCCTTTTCAATCACCATTTTATTGACTCGATAGGAGCAACGGCACACCAGAAAATTCACTTTTTCATTAACAGACCCGAAAGCCCGTTCATGAAGAAAATGGTGCAATATGTCAGATTTAACCAATTTAATCGTCGTTCGATCGCGCATCATCTCAATAAAAAACCCCCACAGAGGGAGGTTTTTTTTATGATTGTTCGCGCTCGTCGGACAGGTTAAAACATCCTGTCCCTGCATAATGCCCACAGCACTAAGACTCAATTCTTAGCGGTAGTCAGTACGCACGGCTGGCTCGCGATCGGTCGTTGTATTTGTATACCGAACATTTTCTTCGCGTTTGCGGGGAATCAAACCCAACAAACCCGACAAGCCTAGCAATCCCAACCATCCCCAATCAAAATCGCGATCGGTCTCAGCACTGTAGACATCGGAGCGAGGAGTTGTGGTGGTTGTAGTGCTGTTAGTACCGTTAGTTGTACCGCCAGTTGTATCTGTCTGAGCTGAAGCAGGCAGATGAGCTGGTGCTAGAGCTAAACCAGCAGCTATAATACCTGCACCGATTGCTTTGGATAAATCAGAACGTTTCATAATTCAAATGCTCTCTGTTGGGAAAAATCTTTAACTATCAAAACTATATCGATTGGCTTTTAAAGTTAAATCCACCTCTAGCAGTAAACATTGTTATGTTCCACGTATAACTACAGATTGATATCAAATTTTTAGCACGCGCACAAAATTAAAGATTTCTCGCGGAGGCACTCAATCAGTAGAAATCGCGGGTCTGACACCTCACTCGGTGGTGAGGCACTCCGGCGCTCTCGACAATAGACAAGGTGTTGTTGACAAAAAAAGGTAAACTCAGATATTGCACAGACAAGTGTTGGAACTCGATCGACGGAGATCAAAACTTTTGGGAATAGAGTTACGCAGCTACGTATTTCTAGACAACTTGCAGCCACAGCACGCAGCATACATCGGCACAGTCGCCGCCGGATTCTTGCCACTGCCGGGGGATGCGTCGCTGTGGATAGAAATCTCGCCCGGTATCGAAATTAACCGAATTACCGATGTCGCCCTCAAATCAGCGTCCGTGCGCCCGGGAGTGCAGATAGTCGAACGCTTGTACGGCCTTCTGGAAGTACACTCGAGTCAGCAGGGGGAAACGCGCGCAGCAGGCAAAGCAATTCTAGAATTCATCGGACTCCGCAGAGAAGAAGGTATCAAACCGCGAGTGATTTCCAGTCAAATTATTCGCAATATTGACGCCCACCAAACACAATTAATTAACCGCACCCGCCGCGGACAGTTGCTGCTGGCGGGACAAACGCTTTACGTCTTAGAAGTAGAACCGGCTGCCTATGCAGCGCTGGCGGCCAATGAAGCAGAAAAAGGCGCATCTATTAACATTTTAGAAGTTCAGGCTGTAGGCAGTTTCGGACGGCTTTACCTCGGCGGCGCAGAACGAGATATTATAGCAGGTTCCCAGGCAGCAATTGCCGCAGTGGAAAACGTGACGGGTCGAGAAAATCCCACAATTTTTGGTCGCAAGGAATAGCCGTTAAAGGAGATGCAATTATGGCAAACACACAGCATTTAGCGCTGTTAAAAAAAGGTGCAGTTACTTGGATTGAATGGAGAAATCTCAACCCAAATGTAGAACCGGATCTGGGCGAAGCTAACCTCGCCGAAGCAAATCTCAGAGGCGCGCATCTTTGGCGATCGAACCTTTTTAAAACAGATTTGTTTAAGGCTAAATTAATTTCGGCAAACCTCGCCGAATGTAATCTTAGTTTAGCAAATCTTGCTGGAGCACAATTGCTCGAAACTACTTTAATTAAAGCTAATTTAACTGGCACTAACCTCCAAGCTGCAGACTTGAGGGGAGCTGATTTGAGCAGTGCTAATTTAATTGGGGCTGACCTCACCGCTGCTAATCTCCAACAAACCGATTTCGGCGATGCGAATTTAATCGGTGCGGTGATGTTTCGAGTTAAGGCGATCGGCGCAAACCTCAACTTTGCTAATCTCAGTCAAGCAAATCTCACTCAAGCTGAATTTATTGAAGCACATTGTTATGGAGCTAATTTCTCTAAAGCTAATCTGGGGGAATCTCACTTCACTGGAGCATATCTTTTCCGGGCAAATCTCTGTTTTGCACAGTTGAGCGCTGCCGATTTCCGGTGGGCAAACCTTGGCAAAGCTGATTTGAGAGGGGCTAATTTGACCGGGGCAAATCTCAGGGGAGCTAAATTGGCAGGAGCTAATCTGGGCGAAGCTATTTTGAAAGGAACAATCATGCCAGACGGCAGCATGGTTTCATAAATATTGGATAATATTTAGTCCTGTAAAATAACCGCGATAGTTAAAAAAAGTCAGTTGCGCGTTTACCGAAAGGATTGTCAAAACATGAGTTTTTAGGGCGGGTTGAGGCTTTCTCTCTAATACAAATCCGAGATGAGAGTAAACCCGCCGCGGCTCAAAACTCGCAACTGTCGATCGACTAATTTTTGCCACCAGCGGGCGATACTTGATAAAGTCCTCTAACGGGCCCTGGATCGGTCGGTGAATCTTGCTGCTGTGTTGGAAGTGTAAACTGATCTTGGAGTCCGGCGGGAGTAGGGAAACAGCCGCTTGGTTGAGGGCCTAGCTGGCAAGCAGCAGGCAGTGCCATGACTGAGGCATCGAAGGGATTGACGGCATCTGGGACGCGGAGAATCGGATCGCTGGAAACTTGCCGCTGCATGACTCGTCGGTAGAAGCCGTTGACGCGGCTGGCATCCCTCTCGATTTCTTTTTCGGGAAAGGCAACGACGCCGCTGGGGGAACCGATGCCTAAATAGTCGCCCAAGTAACCTTGCAAGCTGACGTTGTGGTAAAAGTCTCCTGAAGCTTGAAAAAATTGTCGGTTGAAGTCGTCGGCAATCGGGTGAAATCGCTCTGTTTGTGCTTGAGCTGGTTTGGCGGATGCCAAGGCGGCAGAGGCGACAGCGAGAATCAACGCGCCGCTCAGGCTTTTTAACTTTTGACTCATATATTTGGGCCTCCTTAATTAATTCCGATTCCACTATAAACTGATTATCGACGGATTATTTGTGTTTTTTACACGGTGTGAGTTATGAATGCTGGGGATTTAAAGGTGTTGCGCGATCGACTTCTGGATTTGCTGTGCGAGTTTGCCTATCGCGAAGGCGATTTTGTGCTGTCTTCGGGGCAGAAAAGTTCTTATTACATTAACTGCAAACCGGTGACGCTGCACGCTGAAGGTGCTTTGGCAACGGGACGTTTGCTGTTGTCGATGCTGTCGTCGGATGTGCAAGCTGTGGGCGGTTTGACTTTGGGTGCTGACCCGATTGTAACTGCGGTAAGCGTGGTTTCGGCTCTCGAAGGTCGATCGATTCCAGCGCTAATTGTCAGAAAGGAAACGAAGGGACACGGGACAATGGCTTATATTGAGGGCCCGCTGTTGCCAGAGGGGACGAATGTGGCGGTTTTGGAGGATGTGGTGACGACGGGTAAGTCGGCGATGCAGGCGGTGGAAAGGCTGCGGGCGGCTGGTTATAAAGTCGATCGTATTTTGTCTCTGATTGATAGAGAGCAAGGTGGAGGGGAATTATATCGCGAGGCGGGATTGGATTTTCAAGCCATTTTTACCATTCAGGATCTTAAGGAATGGATTAGTAGCAAGAAATAGGGAAAAGTGCGATTCCCTTCGTTACCAGGTAGAACTTGGTAACGCAGATATTTTCGCTCTGCCTCATGTTAACAATGGTGTAAGATATCAATCTTAACCAGCGAGTTTAAGGCTATGAAAACCATCCGTTTTATTGACTTATTCTCAGGAATAGGCGGCATGAGATTAGGGTTTGAATCCGCCGCTCGTTCCTTGAATCTGGAAACAGAATGCGTATTAAGCAGCGAAATCAATCCCGACGCTCAGTTAGTTTACCAGAAAAACTTTGCCGACACACCTTTAGGCGACATCCGATTAATTGACAAACTGCCTGAACATGAAATTTTACTAGCGGGATTTCCTTGTCAGTCTTTCTCCTATGCTGGCAAAAAAGAGGGATTTGGAGACACCAGAGGCACCCTATTTTTTGAGATTGCAAGGTTAATTGATACCTTTAAACCTCAAGCATTTATTTTCGAGAACGTGCGGGGGCTTGTCAGCCACGACGGCGGCAGAACCCTCGAAACTATTAAGGGCGAAATCAAAAGCCGAGGTTACAGCTTCGATTATTTTTTGCTCAACAGCTCTAACTTTAGCTTACCTCAGAACCGTGTCCGAGTTTACCTAGTAGGAATTTTAAATGTTTTGCCCCAATTTAAGCTAATTTCCGACTTAGGCCCAAAAGATTCGCATTCCTCTAGTCATCAACAGCTATCGTTATTTTCCCCGTTAAGTCAACCTGTCGTAAGGATTCAGGTCTTTGATTGGGGAACAAGAGAAGGCATGAAAAAGCCACAAGAATGGGCAGATATAGCATCAC
>NZ_JAUBQM010000198.1:0-1329 GCF_036701245.1 Microcoleus sp. Pol14D4 | reverse complement strand
GGTCATTACTCAAAACAATTTGAAGGAATATAGCTTCAGCTTATCACCCTTCTCTCAAGAATGAAATAGCCCTGCATTCCGATCGCCAAAGCGATGAGAATTAAATCTCGTAGAGGTGAAAGGGTTCCCGCTCAATTCACTAGCGTAAGTTCAAATACTAAGAGTGCAAGCTTAAAACGAATAATAGTTTCAAATTACAAAGATTTTCCTGTGATCGAAGCATTTCACTACTTATACACAAATATTCAATTATTAAATGCGGAACACCCAATTAGTTCTTTAACCATCACTTCTACCGTTAAAGGTGAGGGTAAGTCAACTGTAGCACTGTATTTAGCTAAAACTGCTTCTGCGGTTGGTAAACGAGTATTGTTAGTGGATGCTAATATGCGTTTGCCTCAACTGCACACATACCTTAGCTTATCGAATATTAAAGGTTTAAGTAATGTTTTAAGTTCGGATTTAAGTTTGAATGAGGCTATTCAGCGATTACCCGACGATGACAATCTTTTTGTCCTCACTGCGGGTACTATTCCCCTCGATCCAATTAAATTACTGTCTTCGAGAAAGATGCACTATTTAATGGAACAATTCCTAGCCTTATTTGATTTAGTCATTTACGATACCCCACCTTTAATAGGTTTAGCAGACGGTCATTTACTCGCTTCTCAAACTGATGGTACAGTGCTGATAGTAAAACTAGAAAAAACAGATCGCGGTCTGGTAAACACAGCTTTAGAACAACTAAATGTAGCCGATTTTAAAGTATTGGGAGTAGTAGCTAATGGGGTTAAATAACGAACGCTAAAATTGAGTTAGGTAGCCAATAGAAGAAGTAAGACTATTTTGAATGTTTAATTGGCGAGAGGTATTCATATCTTTTGCGGTGGCATCGGAATTCTGACGGGGTGACAACACCCTCAAAACCCCTAGCTGACGGGGTTTTGACCGATTTATGGTAAAAAAAGATGGGGTCAGTATTGTTAAGAAGCGCCATCAGTTAAAAATGTTACCTCTATTTTACCAAATTTGTTTGCAACGGCAGCTCAAAAACGCCGAATACTTGACTCTGACAATTTTAGTTTTTCTGCTCCAAACCCATAAACAAGTAAGTATTGAGTTATTGGCAACATTGATGCCATACCCCATCATGTTTGAGAGTAGACGACGTTCTATTCAACGATTCCTTAAGCGGACGTAACTCAATATAGAAAAGCTTTGGTTTCCTCTGATTAAATATATCTGGTTCACTCAATACTTCGGACAGTTTTTAAGCAGCGAGAGTACCATAGGATAGGACTGACGGAAGGTTAGGGTGATTTAAAATTA
>NZ_JAUBQM010000197.1:0-1337 GCF_036701245.1 Microcoleus sp. Pol14D4 | reverse complement strand
GTAGATACTGTCTTGACCTGTCAAGGGGTAGCAGTCAAATAATTAGGATCGAAAGGCTTTTGGGACTTTAAAATCCCAAAAGCCAAATGCACCAACTTCCGCATCAAAGCACCAATTACCTGCATCTTGACCTTTCCACGACCCAATAATCGCTCACTCATAGCTTTGAGTAACGGATTGTGACGCATCGCTACTACCGCTGGCATATACAATGCTTTTCGCATTCGGACGTTTCCGGTACAAGACAAACGAGTTTTGCCCTTAACCGAAGTCCCAGAACTCCGTTCGCTCGGTGTTAAACCAGCATAGGCTGCTAATTGACGAGCATTGTCGTAATCAGAAACATCACCAATTTCAGCTAATAATATAGAAGCTGTTAAATCGCCAATGCCCGGAATTGAGGTCAACAGTTCGCGCTGTTGTTTTAAGTGTGGGTGTTGGTTAAAATGGTCACTAATCAGTTTTTTGATTAGTTGTTGTTGCTGTTTGAGATAGTCCAAATGTTCCTGGGTAAGGGCAGCAACAGTTGGCGTAGCTGTTTCCAAACGGTTTTGTTCGCTCGTCATCATTTCTGTGACTGATTCGAGCCGCCGTAACAATGCTTGTAATTCCTTAACTTCGGGTGCGGTAGGTGTCCATAATGATGGTTTCATTGCCGCACAAAAACGGGCAATCAATGCTGCATCTACGGAGTCTGTTTTAGTTCTCAGAAGTTCGCTTTTGGCAAACCCTTTAATACGAGCCGGATTGACAATACTTACCTGAAAGCCTTCCATATAAAGGAATTCGGCTAAGGCTTCGCCGTAGATGCTAGTAGCTTCCATGCAAGCATGGAGTTCGACTACATCTTGTTGTTTGAGCCAGTTATGTAAACTCTCAAAACCTTGGGTATTGTTCGTAAACTTTTTGGGTTTAGTCGCACGATTCTCCTTCAGTAATGAGACATGAAAGTCTTTTTTACTGATGTCTATGCCTAAGACTGTTTGTGTCATATTTTGCTCTCGATGTACTCCGATTTTATAAAGAACCGACAGGCAATTGAAGACTAACCTTGTCAATGCAGGCTTTCCCGATAATACCGAGAGCCTAAGATACTGTCCAGTTTGTGTGCGCCTGTCATCAGTAATGGGAGCTTATCTACGCAACAGACTTATTCCGTCTAAGGGGCGGGCCAACTTCACCGATTTCTGATGTCCTTGAAGAACACTTTCTGCTGTTACAGAACCATTTGTACGAAACTTTCCTTGTTTCTTTAGATTTACTTTGCTTGTCGGTACGATCGCCTGATGATCGGTACGATCACCTGATTGTCGGCTCGATCGCCTGATTGTCGGCTC
>NZ_JAUBQM010000032.1:0-65572 GCF_036701245.1 Microcoleus sp. Pol14D4 | reverse complement strand
ACTCCAACTCCAACGGAAACTCCGACTCCGACTCCGACTCCAACTCCAACGGAAACTCCGACTCCGACTCCGACTCCAACTCCAACGGAAACTCCGACTCCGACTCCGACTCCGACTCCGACTCCGACTCCGACTCCGGCACCGACTCCGACGCCAACTCCGACTCCGACGCCAACTCCGACGCCAACTCCAACGCCAACTCCAACGCCAACTCCAACTCCGACTCCAACGGAAACTCCGACTCCGACTCCGACTCCGACTCCGACTCCAACGGAAACTCCGACTCCGACTCCAACTCCAACGGAAACTCCGACTCCGACTCCGACTCCGACTCCGACTCCGACTCCAACGGAAACTCCGACGCCAACGCCAGAAACGCAAGACGAAGATTGCATTTGCAAGCAGATAACCTTTCCCAGCCAGACTGCTATTCGCGGCCCCAATCAAACAAATAGCACCACCAACGGTACAGAAAGCGACGACATTCTGGAGGGTTCGATTACCAATGACAAAATCAACGGCTTAAATGGTAACGACTTGGAGTTTGGCTTCACTGGCAATGACAATATTTATGGCGGATCTTACCTCAGCATCGATCTAGGAAATATAGCCATTCTTCCCTCTGCCAAAGATAGCGACGTGCTGTTTGGCAATAAGGGCGATGATTATCTCAACGGGGGTGCTAAAGATGATTTAATTTTTGCGGGCGAGAACGAAGATGTTGCTTACGGTGGCAAAGATGATGACATAATTTTTGGAGACAAACAGAGCGATACTTTAATTGGGGATGAGGGTAACGACACATTATACGGTGGTACTCTTAACTCTTTAGATATCGATTCTACAGGTCGCGATTTGCTATTTGGCCTCAGTGGCGATGATTACCTGAACGGGCAAGAAGCCGAAGATTCGCTTTCTGGCGGTAATGGAAACGATACAGTGCGTGGCGGCAAGGGTGATGATTTGGCCCTAGGAGACTTGGGCAACGACGTACTGTTTGGGGATGAGGGCAGCGATACTCTCTGTGGTGGCGACGGAGAAGATACTATGTACGGGGATATTGGCAGCCCTTTGGCGATCGGCTCCGCTGGCGCTCAAGACCAGATGTGTGGTGGTTTGGGCAACGATTTGTTGTTTGGCAATGAAGGTCAGGATACCGTCAACGGTGATGCTGGAAACGATACTCTGTATGGCGGCAAGGATGAAGACAGTTTACTGGGTAGTGCTGGGGACGATTGGTTATTTGGAGATGAGGGGAATGATACTTTGATTGGAGGTACTGGGGACGATCGATTTATCTTAGGTATCGACAACGGCCCCGAGATTATTTTAGACTTTCAAGATGGTCGCGATGCGATCGGCTTGACAGGCGGTTTAAGTTTCTCCCAACTGAGCATTACTGTAGAAAATAATTCTACTTCGATCCGAGTTACCAGTTCCGGTCAACTGTTAGCAACTCTCAGCAATGTGTCAACAGGCCTGATTAATGTTGCAGATTTTGCAATCCTGTAAGTAGTTCAACCAAATGATATCAAGTCCGATGCAAGATGCAATCGGACTTGATATGAGTCAAAATATACGATCGCCTTTTTCAAAATTTAATTTTTTCTGAACTAGATGAGCTTACTTATTAAGTGGGCCGATCTAACCATCATAAGTTTGTAGTGAGGTTCAGTCCTTTCTTAAATCTTTGAGCCAATAAGGACTAAAGTCATCACTACAAACCACTTTGATTATGGGTAATTCACCGGACACGATCGATTTTTTGATTAAACAGCCGCCAACTCTGGAGTCGGGCGCTTGCTGTGGCGGATACCCTCGATCGCCGCTGCGTAATCATTCGCCTTAAACACAGCAGAACCAGCGACGATCGCATTTGCGCCCGCCTCCAGAACCTGCCAAGTATTGTTCCCCTTCAAACCGCCATCTACTTCAATCCAAGGATCGAGGCCCTTGTCGTCGCACATTTTGCGTAACTGACGAATTTTCGGCAAAACAGCCGGGATAAAACTTTGACCGCCAAAGCCGGGATTGACGCTCATAATCAGCACCAAATCGCAAAGTTCCAGCACGTACTCGATCAACTCCAGCGGCGTAGAAGGATTCAGAACCACACCAGCCATTTTGCCCAATTCCCGAATTTGGCCGAGGGTGCGGTGCAAGTGAGGCGAAGCATTATGCTCGGCGTGAACCGAAATAATGTCAGCACCAGCCTTAGCGAAGTCCTCGACGTACTTCTCCGGCTCCACAATCATCAAGTGGACATCGATCACCTTGGTAGTAACGGGGCGAATTGCCTCAACAATCAGCGGCCCGATAGTAATATTAGGAACAAAGCGACCGTCCATCACATCTACGTGAATCCAGTCAGCCCCAGCTCGATCGACCGCCTGAATCTCTTCTCCAAGACGGCTAAAATCGGCTGATAATATGGATGGAGCAATAACAATTGATTTTTGGGATTGGGTCATGGCTAAGTCTGTTCTCCTGTCTGCTGTGCTGTATCCAGTTTATCAAAATACGGGTCTCCGGGTCGAAAAGTTGCCAACGATCGGTCGCGAGATTGGGAGGGCAGAAAAATTTTGCCTCTGACAGACAAGTTTTGCGATCGCACCAGCCCAGCTCTCAGAATTTTGGTTTAGGATATAAATTTTCCCTCTAACAAATAACTTGTGTGCAAAATCTGACCTTCTGCAAATTTTGAGTACCGAATTATGAAAAGAACAGATCCCTTAGAAAATCCTGAACTCGATCGTGCAAGTCTGTTTGTATTAATGATCCCAGTCATCGGCTTTTTCCCCGCCCTGTGGACTCTTTACCGCCGTCAGGGCAGCCCCGAACGCAAAGCCATCAGCCGCTTGGCAATTGCCCTTGCTTTTAGTTGGCTATTAGGACATATTCTTTTAGAAGCGGGAGCGATTTCTGCGGAATCTCCGACACTTCCCATGTTATTAATGAGTAGCCTGCTGACAACCAGCTATTTCATCGTTGCTTTGGGACTGATGGTTCGCCTCTGGAAGCGTCAACCGCTATGGTTGCCCGGAATTAGCCGCGTAGCGGAGCAAGTGGTGGGCAAACATTTATCATAATTTAGGGTTCTTTTAAGCCCCTACCGTATTGATTGATTGCGTCTTCAGCTTGATACTACATATTGCCATTATCTTTTTTTATTTTTGTTGTGTGTGAGGAAGCCAGTGCCAGCTCAAAAAATTCCTAATCAAGACCCTATCCAACAATCAACTGCTCAACCTTCAACCAAAAAATCTTCCCAGCCCCATCGAGGCCGCTGGCTGGGTTTTGGTTTTGGTTTGGCTGGAGTAGCCATGCTCTCAGCCACAGCCGGAGCGTTGCTAGCGGTGTCCCTTTCCACAACGCCGCTTCAGCAACAAAAGTTGAGCCCTGAAGAAGCGGCGGTGTTTTCTCAAGGCGACATGGCAAAGCTCAACATGAAGATGCCGGAGCTGACTCGCCCAGTTAATATTTTAGTTTTAGGACTTAAAGTTCTGAGTTCAGACATTGACGGTCATGCCGATAAGGAGCAGGGATACGAGGTGTGGCAGAACTCTTTCAAGGGGTTAACCGATACCATGCTGTTGGTCAGGTTTGACCCTCAAAATAAAAAGTTAAGCGTGCTTTCCATTCCGCGAGATACCCGCACCTATGTGGAAGGTAGGGGCGAGGTGAAAATAAACGAAGCTAATTACTACGGTGGCCCGGCTTCGTCAGCCAAGTCAGTCAGCGCACTCTTGGGCGGGGTGGGAATTGACCGCTATGTCACAGTCAATATTCAAGGCATCAAAAGTTTGGTAGATGCACTTGGTGGCATTACTATTAATGTCCCTAAAGACATGAAGTATACCGATGAAAGCCAGCATTTATATATAAATTTAAAGGCTGGCAAGCAGAAACTCAACGGCGAACAAATCGTGCAATACTTGCTTTATCGGCACGACGATTTGGGCGATATTGGGCGGGTGCAGCGCCAGCAATTGTTGATGCGGGCTTTTGTGGAACAGGAAGTTAATGTAGGTTTGCTGTCACGCTTGCCGAAGATTTTGTCGGTGATTCAGTCTCACCTTGATACCAATTTGAGTATAGAAGAATTGGTGGCTTTAGCTGGTTTTGCTACTCAAACCGATCGCGCTAGCGTGCAGATGTTGATGGTTCCCGGCAAGTTCAGCGATCCGAAAGATTACAAGGCGAGTTTTTGGTTGCCAGACCAATATGGCATCGAAACTATGGTGGCGGAACATTTTGACTTCGGCCAGAATACTTGGACAATTGAGAATGCTGATGCGACTTTTCTGAAGGTGGCGATTCAAGATAGTACCGGCGATAGATCTGCTGTTGAAGCTTTTGTCAATAATTTGACTCAAGCCGGTTATCGGAATGTTCAGGTTTATAAAGCTTGGTCCGAACCGCTGGAGGTAACTACTCTAGTAGCTCAACAGGGCGATATTAAAGGTGCTCAAGCAATTCGCCAGTTTTTGGGTTTTGGAGATGTGCTGGTTGAGAGTACCGGTGCTTTGCAGTCAGACGTGACAATCAGATTGGGTAAGGATTGGTTGGAGAAAAAGGCTCAGTCCGGCGGGGCGGCTAAGTCTTTTTAAACTGGATTTTAACTGGGGTATTTGTAGGGACACAGCATTGCTGTGTCCTCTTCTTTTGTGTTGGTAGAGATGGAGGCGATCGCTTTTTTGTCGATTTACTGATACTATCTTTTTTGGTGATGATCGCTCGCGATCGCAATACCGATACTTCCCTCCGCAATCACAAGTGAAACAATAATCTACAAGGGAAAGCTTAAGATATTTTATAAAGGTAGGGTTGATGAACAAGGGTCCTAAAATAGACCGACAGCGCGAACATCAGGCAAATGAACGCACGTTTCTTGCATGGTTACGAACCTCAATCGGTTTAATTGGTTTTGGGTTGGCGATCGCTCGATTCAGTTTATTTCTGCGTCAATTTCAAGCTACAGTGACTCACCAAGAAGTTGCCTCCCCTCCCTTCTTCAACTCTGAAACTTTAGGGCTGAGTCTGGTCGTTTTTGGCATTGCGGTCATTCCCTTAGCACTATGGCGTTATAATCGAGTTTTCTGGCAAATTGAGCGAGGTGATTATCGCCCAAATCGTCTGCTAGTTTGGATTCTGAGTGGAACTGTGATGATTTTAGGAACCTTAACGATTCCGTTGTTGCTATGGCGCGATCGCGGAAATATAGCTCCCACTTCAACTCCTAAAAATTCTCAATTCTAAGTTAACCCGATCGCTTAGCTAAAGTTAAAATAACCGCAACCATATCATCAAGCTTTTGTGCATCTAGATTGTCTATGGCGTTCGAGAGATGGGGAGAGATTCTGATGGGGAGAGGAGTTTACAATTTTGGTTTTTGTTAGACCAATATACAATTTAAATGCAATACAAATTATAAGCGGAAGCAAGTAAAATGAAGCCATCGCACCCACAACCAACCTAAAAAACTCCCCACAAAATAAGATATAAAATCTGACAAACTAAAGTGATTTCCCAAAATCAGCCTTCCGGGTAAAGTAGCTCGCATTGCTTGTAAAAACGGAGGTGTCCACAGTTGGAGAAACTCTACTCCGCAGGTAGCTAGACACACAGCTACAGCCACCCTAATTTGCGAAAATCGCGGCAATATCAGAACTACCAGCAAAATCCAAAATACCTCATAAGCTATATCGGGGGTATTCCTGTTAGCCCTTACATTCCGAACTCTCGATCAGCCGGTTTGTCCTTACTTTTCAACGGGCACCCATTTTATTTGGCATCTTTGTAATGGTATTTTGCTGTACTTATCAGCAAGAGCATTAATCCTCAACAGGCCTATGATGGACTAGGGATCTATTAATTTTAAAATCAGAATTAGCCAAA
This sequence comes from Microcoleus sp. Pol14D4, assembly GCF_036701245.1. Taxonomy (NCBI): domain Bacteria; kingdom Bacillati; phylum Cyanobacteriota; class Cyanophyceae; order Oscillatoriales; family Microcoleaceae; genus Microcoleus; species Microcoleus sp. Pol14D4. The sequence continues at coordinate 59,674 of NZ_JAUBQM010000032.1, read as the reverse complement.
GTCTTAGCAAAGCTGCTTCACTGCTATAAGGTTAATTGCGATCGCCCACAGGTAAGCTCAGTATAAACGCTGTTTGACCACGTATGGCAGCATCTAGTTTGATATCGCCACCGTGGGCCCGTGCGATTTCCCTTGCTAAGCTTAGCCCCAATCCCGATCCTTCGATTTTTTGGATCTGTGTGGAGTCGCCGCGATGGAAGCGCTCAAAAATACGATCGCGCTCGCTCAAAGAAATATCCTGAGAACTATTGACAATTTTCACAATTACTCTTTTTCCCTGACAGTTAGCCTGTAACCTGAGCCAACCCTCCGGTAAATTATATTTAATCGCATTACCAACCAGATTTTGCACAACCTGCACCAGCAAATCGCGATCGCCCTTGATATATAAATTAGGAGCAATTGCCATTTGCACATCTAAATGCGGTGCTAGCAGTTCCATATCTTCGGAAATTTCCGATAGCAAAGCCGACATATTCACCTCAACCAAATGTAAACCCATACGTCCGGCATCGGCGTGAGAAAGTAAGAGAAGTTTGCGGGTAATTTCACTCAAACGGCGCACTTCATCCAATAAATTACTCAGGGTTTGCTGCACCTCTGAACCCGATTCAACTTGATGCAAAGCCCGTTCTAGTTGGCCTTGCAAAATCGCCAGCGGAGTCTTCAGTTCATGAGCAGCATCTCCACTAAAACGAGAAGCTTGTTTAAAACTTCGCTCCAGACGTTCTAACATCTGATTGAACACAAAAATTAATTCTACAAACTCTATATCCGTTGAGCCGTCAGGGACGCGCCGATCGAGCCCCTGTACGGTGACATTGCGAATTGCGATCGTGAGTCGCCCAATGGGATACAGAATACTCCGCGATATCAACCACGCTCCACCTGCTACGAATAACAGCACTACGGGAATAGAAATTAGAAAGATATTGCCAATCGATGCCATTTCCCGATCGATCGCTTGTAAATTAACAGCGATTGCTATTTGAGTCTGAGGAGAATGAATCGCGCCCACACGCCAAACTGCCGTGCTAGTACGCTGGGTTGCTAGCTTAGCTTTGAAAACTTGAGGAAAATTCGGTCGATCGAATTGAGGAGGCCGATCGCGCGGGGGTCTTCTTTCTCTCGGTGAAAATGAATCGGGTCGATCGGGAGGTGGCGGATAGGGTGGAGGTGGTGGATAGGGTGGAGGGGGAGGTTCTAATTGAAAAGGTATTCTGGCAGGATCGGGAGGGGGTTGGGGCAGCGATCGCCATAATGAATTAGCATCAAGTCCATCTTGCCACTGGCTCGATCGGTAGAGCAAATTACCATCTCTATCAGTCACCAGCAAAGCCGCTGTTGTTTCCCCATCATTCATGCCCAAAACTGATGGCAAAGAATCACTATAAACATCCCATTGGGTCGATTGCGGGCGGGTAGATTGGATTAACTGATTCTTGATTTCAGCATCAAGACGTTTGACTTTAGCATCGTAAATCAACCACCACGAAACAATACTAAAGCCAATCAAAGCAATACTTGCTAGAACAGCAGATGATAGAGCAATGCGAAAGCGAAAAGATTGCAATTTCACGATGGGGAATCGGGTTTGCGAAACCGATAGCCAACGCCGCGCACGCTCTCAACCCATCCTGTACCGCCAATCGGTTCAATTTTCTTGCGAATGCGTTGAATACATACATCTACCACATTCGTATTCGGATTAAAATCATAACCCCAAATATGTTCCAGGATTTGCGTGCGGGTGAGTACCCTACCGGGCGATCGCATCAGATATTCCAAAAGATTAAACTCGCGGCTTGTAAGTTCTACCGCATGGCGATCGCAAGTGACTTCTCGCAGAATGCGATCGAGCTTAACTGGGCCAACGCTCAGAATATTTTGCCCACCGCCCGAAGCACGGCGCACCACAGCATAAATCCGAGCAACTAACTCCTCAACAAAAAACGGTTTAGCCAAATAGTCATCAGCACCGAGATGTAACCCTTCAATGCGATCGTCTAGTTCATTGCGAGCAGTTAATAAAATCACAGGTACGTTGCGTCCCGCCTTTCGCAGATGTTTGAGAATAGATAATCCGTCTTTTCCCGGCAAAACAATATCAAGTACGATCGCATCGTATTCATTATCCATCGCCCGCCCATAGCCATCATTGCCATTATCGCAATAATCCACCACAAAGCCTTGTTCTTTCAAGCCCATACAAACAAAATTGGCAATTTTTTCTTCATCTTCAACGTATAGAACATTCATAGATTTACCTATTCGGTTGCGATTATACCGCCATCAGGCATTTACTTAAATTACAAAACTGTAATCTATTCGGAATGTTGCAGGTAATGTTGTGGGAGTTTGATGTAGTTATAAACATTTTTAGGTCGGCGATCGTAACTCTCATGAAAATTGCTTCACTGCTAGCGTTACCTGCTACAGCCTTGCTGCTGGGATTTAGCAGCTTGACTTTTCCCGATCGAACTACAGCTAATTTTAATACTGTACTCGCCCAGAGCCAACCCGAACCCACTCAAGAGCGCAGACATCCGCCCCGTATAGATTTTGCTGCTGCTGCCAAACAATTAGGAGTTACCGAAGCCGAGTTAATCGAAGCTTTGGGCCTACCCGCCAAACCGCCGGAACCACCAAGCGAAAATAATCGCCCGCCCAGCCCACCGCCCCCTCCTCGTTTAGATATTCCCGGTGCAGCCAAAAAGTTGGGAGTCACCGAAGCAGAGTTGATTAATATTCTGGGCATTCCACCGCGCCCACCGGGCGATCGTAATTTACCTCAAAATTCGGAAAAACGCTAATTTCTCCACATTACAAAACTGTAATCCTAGGACAGGGATAAATGTCATATTCAACCAACTTAATGATTGTAGAGACTAAATCAAAGGCCGATTGAGAATTCATTTCTTTAGCCTGACAACTGATTCAAACTTAGAAAACTAATCCAGGTAATTACATCATGCCAGCACTATTTCCTAATCCAATCAATGCCCCGGGCAATCCTCCCCAAAATCAAGCAGCAGTAGGCAACCAACCTCCCCAAAATCAAGGCGCACCGGGCAATCCTCCAGGGCAAAATCAAGGCGCACCGGGCAATCCTCCAGGGCAAAATCAAGCAGCAGTAGGCAACCAACCTCCCCAAAATCAAGGCGTACCGGGCAATCCGCCTCCCCAAAATCAAGGCGCACAACTTACGAATTCTGCTTTACCTCCCCAAAACCAAACTCCACCCCCTCCGCCAGCTAACAGTATTAGCACCACAGCAGGAAACGACAATATTACTGGAGATAGTTTAGATAACTTCATCCTAGGTAGTAGCGGCACAGATACCATAACTGGAGGATTAGGCACGGATACAATTAGCTATCTTTCCCTGGGCAGCGGCATTACCATTGAGGCTAAAGGTATTGTAGATAAAGGCGCAGCAGGTACAGATACCCTGCAAAATATAGAACAAATAATTGCTCCTTTAGGACAGATTAATACCATCGATGCTTCTACAGGTAGCGGCACAGCTTCTATTAATGTGGATTTGTCGCAGAATCGTTTGGCGGTTAACAATCTACCGGGTATCGGCACTCTGAATTTTACTGTAGAGAATTTTGTTAATGTCACAGGAACTCCGAATGTAGATGTCCTTACCGGAAACATCCAAAACAATTCTTTAGTTGGAGGAGATGGTAACGATACACTCTCAGGTTTGCGCGGCAATGATACCCTGATTGGAGTAAATCCATCAAGTGCTACACCGGGAAGCAATGAAACGGATGTGCTGATTGGCGGTCGAGGTAGAGATGTTTTTGTTCTCGGTGATGCCGCAATTAGCTACTATCAGGGAACAGGAGTTGCACTGATTCAGGATTTCCAACAGGGAATCGATCGCATTCAGTTACGTGGGAGTCTCTCTGACTACAATATTGTTGGTAACTCCATCAATTTGGCTGGTACATCTGACCAAATTGCTGTAATTCAAGGCGGCTTTACTCCTGATAGTTTCCTGTTTGTCTAATATCAATTCCGGCTGCAATCATTAGGATACCGAGGACACGGCAGTGCCGTGTCCTAATTTATTCTTCCTACTTATTCCTTCGCGATCAGAGCGCTTATGCGCCGCTTCGCTAACGCACCTCGAAGCGTTTCAATCAAACCAATTATTCCTGCCGGAAATAAGTAAAAGCCCTAATTTTCTGCAAATACCGATCGCTCTTTAATCCAATCGAGTAAAATAGGATTGACCAATTCCGGGGCTTCATCTTGCGGGCAGTGCCCCACTCCCTCCAAAGGAATAAACTTTTCAACAGCCGGAAACTTTGCCAATTCTCGCCCCAATGCGATCGGCTCCCAAGGGTCATCTGTCCCCCACAAAATCAAAGCCGGACAGCTCAAACGCGGCAACAAATCCTCCGGTAGCGGGCCTTGAGAATAACTGATAAATGCTACAAATACTTCGACTGCGCCGCTGTCTTTTGCAGGTTCCAGCAGCATATTTACCAGTTCGTCGCTGACAGCTTCAGGGCGGCGATAAGCTTGCAAAAGCACTTTTTTTACTGTTTTTGGCGTTGCTAATTGTTTAAAAAATAATTGACTTATCCACTTGACATTTAAAACTTTTTGTGCAATTGGCGCTCCAAAACTGCGATACCAAGGCAATTCGGCGCGTTTGCGATCGTGCAGCAAGCGCAGGGAACAATTGAGTAAAATGACACCGGAAGCAATGTCGGGAAAATCCACAGCCGCTTGCATAATTGCCACACAGCCGATCGAATTTCCCACCAAAAAAGCCGGCGCGCCCGCAACTTCCCGACAAAAATCAGCAATTAGCTGTCCCCAAGTTTCAAAAGTATAGTCAATTTCAAGCTTGGGCGCGGGTTTAGCAGAACCGCCAAAACCGATGAGGTCGATCGCATAACAGCGACAATCAGCAGCCAGCGCCGGCAAATTCTTGCGCCAGTGACCCCAAGACGCACCGAAACCGTGAACAAACACCACCGCAGGCCCCTGCGAACCCGCAGCCTGGTAGCAAATGGGAAAGCCTTTCCACAGCCAAGTTTGAGGTGCAACAGCAGTTGACGAAGTGGGAGTAGAAGATGTCATGCGATTTTAGATTTTAGATTTTAGATTTTAGATGAATGCAAGGCTGCAAAGAACTCAAGTCAATACTACAAACCGTATCGCAATTCGAGGCAACCGCTAGGACATAAATCCCAAACCCTCTTCCCTCCTCCCTCTGCGCCCTCTGCGCCCTCTGCGGTTAATTCCTCTTCCTTCTTCCTTTGCAGTTAGAGCCGATATTATGTCACGATTAAACCTGCTGACTTCTTTGCTGTATTAAAATTTCCCTTATGCCAACGATCGTTTCCACTGCTGTCGTACCGTTTCTGGGGTCAGAAATTGTACCAGACTACGACACCGCCAAAGTAGTTATCTTACCAATTCCCTACGAAGCTACCACCACTTACCGCCGGGGGTGCGAAAACGGACCCGCTAAACTTCTAGAAGCTTCTCATCAACTCGAGTGCTACGACGAAGAATTGGACTCCGAAGTTTGCTACGATGTCGGAATTTATACAAAAGAGCCGATCGCCGATACCCGCAACCGCCAACCAGTTTCATCCTCAGAAATGCTGCGAGTCACCCAAGCCGCAGTGCACCAGCTAGTTACCGAAAATAAATTTGTCATCTCCCTCGGAGGCGAACACAGCATCACTGCAGGCGTTGTCGAAGGTTATCGCCAAGCATACCCGGATGAACCTTTCACAGTCGTGCAAATCGATGCCCACGGCGACTTGCGGCACGAATACGAAGGCTCGATTCACAACCACGCCTGCGTGATGCGGCGTATTGTCGATATGGGCTTACCGACACTGCAAATCGGGATTCGCGCTATCTGCAAAGAAGAAGCAGATTTGATTAAAGCAAAACAGCTAAACGTGATTCGAGCTAGGGAAATCGCTACTCAACCGGATTGGGCCGATCGGGCAATTGCCAGCATAACAACTAAGCGAGTATTTTTGACGATCGACTTAGACGGCATCGATCCGACTTTAATTCCAGGAGTGGGAACACCCGAACCGGGCGGGTTAAATTGGTATTCCCTCACCGCATTTTTGCGCCGCATCTTCGAGTCCTACGAAGTAATCGGGTGTGACATTATGGAATTAGCACCTATTGTAGATTCTGTCGTCTCAGAATTTACCGCCGCCAAATTAGCATACAAACTTATTGGATACCAAGCTCTGGCTCAAGGTTGGCTAAAGCCAGACGAGGAATAAATCGCGAAGTACGAATCACAATAGGCTGTTGGCAAGGCTAGAATTAAGCTAAAGCCAAACAACAGCCAATTTTATTCGTGCTGACAGTTTCATCTTTCATGCTGGCAAATACTGCTCTTCACCTCCTGAAAACATGAGTTTAATAGTTGATACAACGGGTACTCCCATTAACGGCTACGCTCCCGATTTTGAACTGCCGGGAGTTGACGACGAAGTTCACCATTTAGCTCGATATTTAGAAAAATTTCGGGCGATAGCGGTCATATTTATGTGCAATCATTGCCCTTACGTGCAGTTGTATCTCACTCGTATGAAAGAACTTCAAGCAGATTTTCAAGATCGAGATGTTACTTTAATCGGGATTAATGCTAATGATGCAAACCAGTATCCCGACGACAGTTTTGAAAACATGAAAATTTTTGCAGCCAACAATCAACTCAACTTCCCTTACATCCGAGATGTTGCTCAAGATGTTGCTGAAAGTTTTGGGGCTTCTAAAACGCCGGAGGTTTTTTTGTTAGACCAAGACGGCAAACTGCGCTATAAAGGTTTAATTGACGACAACGCTGACGATCCGGCGGCGGTGCAGGTTTCTTATCTGCGGAGTGCGATCGACCAATTGCTCGACAGTCAACCCGTTGAGCCTTCAACTACAGAGGCGATAGGCTGTTCCGTCAAATGGCGCTCGTAGTCATTAGTCATTAGTTGAAAGGTGCGTCTGTTGTGAGATTGTTGGTTTGTATCGAAAATAATAGTAACTGACGCACCCTACTTCATTATGGTAGGGTGCGTCAGGTTTTACATTAGACCTCTTGCAAAAAAAATCTATGTTATAATTAAAGGTTTTGAATTTTAGACCTGAAAGCTAACTCATAATTGTAAAGTGCTGACAACAAATTACAACGCAGACCATAACGGCGACGGCGATTCCGATAACGACTCGACAATATTTTAAAAATTTTGAGACTCCGATTAACGTGTTCAACCACAATTCGCTCCTGTGCTAGAACTCGATTGTAGTCTTTTTCTATTCGAGAAAGTTTCCCATTTTTAGGTTTCTTTCTAGGAATATAACTATTGGGGTGATAATCCTTTATCCCTTGATAGCCACTGTCTTGTAAGCTATTTGTTTCGGGATGAAAATTAATTTTACTTTTTTTAAACAAGTTAAAATCGTGGCAATGCCCTGGTCCAAAAGCAGTGCAAATAATTTCTCTGGTTTCTTGATTAATTACCAATTGAGTTTTTAGAGTATGACATTTCTTCTTACCTGAGTAATATCTCTTCTGTTTTTTTTTAGGTCGTTCAATAGCGGTTTCTGTGACATCCATCACCACGATTTCTGGATAATCAGAGTCTTTGAGTAATGCCTTTTTTCCCGGAATACGGAACTTTCCCGTTTTCATTAAAGTTGATTCAATGTTAGTTACAATTCGGCAAATCGTTGATTCGGATACTCCCCAATTTGTCCCCATATGAAAATAGGTTCGATATTCTCGCCAATATTCCAAGGTCACTAAAACTTGTTCTTCAAGAGTTAAGGCGCTTCGGCGTCCTCGTTGATCTTGAGGATTTTCTAGCCGGAATTGTTCTAAAGAGTTAACCATTTCTTTAAACGTTTGAATCTGGATACCAAATCTCCGTTTAAATTGCTCCGGTTTTAAATTTTGATAAAATCGATTGTTCATGATTGATTTATTGTGTAACTACAAAATACCTTTTTAGCATTTTATGCTGTTTTTAGCAAAATGTCCTAAAAATTAGCTATAACCTCCAATCTGCTCCACTCAAGCCAAACCCTTAATTATAGCATAAAATTATTTTGCAAGAGGTCTATTCTCAATTTGCACGAAAAGTCGAGTCCTGACGCACCATATTATCGGAAGCTGCTGTAAGCTAGACTTCTCGATCGCCCTATGAAAAATTAGAACATAGCCCTATGAAAACAAAACGCATCCTTAACTTAATTGTAGTAGCCTTCGTGGCAATGACACTACTAATTACTTGGAACTTGTTTCCAAGCATTCCTCCAGTCATAGCACAGCAGCAAACATCCTTAACAGTATCCGCCGCTATCAGCCTCTCACAAGCTTTACAAGAACTCAAAACAGTTTATCAGACCAGAAATCCCAACGTTACTATTACTTATAATTTCGGTGCTTCCGGCGCTCTCGCACAGCAAATTCAGCAAGGCGCCCCGGTAGATGTATTTTTCAGCGCCGCTACAAAACAAATGAACGATTTGCAGCAATCTAACCTGTTAATTAACGACACACGGCGCAATTTGCTAACAAATCGCCTGGTTTTGATTACTCCCAAAAACGGCTTGGCTTTGAGCGATGTCAAACAGTTGACAGATGCCAGAATCAAGAAAATTGCGCTCGGCGAACCCAAGAGTGTACCTGTCGGACAATACGCTCGGGAAATGTTAACTAAGCTTGGATTGTGGCAGCAACTCCAGTCAAAATTAGTGCTAGGAAATAACGTCCGCCAAGTGCTGACATTTGTCGAAAGCGGTAACGTTGATGCTGGTATAGTTTACACGACTGATGCCAAAGCATCGGACAAAGTAACTTTGCGGCTAACGGCTGCTGAAAATTTACACTCGCCCATTGTTTATCCGCTGGCAGTTATCAGAAACAGCCGCAATCCCGCTGCTGCAAAAGCATTTGTTGACTTTTTAGCGGGCGATCGCGCTAAAATAGTATTTCAAAAATACGGATTTGGCATGGTTCGATAACTAACTAATTATGGATTTTTTACTGCTGATGAAAGCAGATAAGCGCTGATTAACGCGGATTTATTTATAGATGGAATTTGATTTTTCTCCGCTGTGGATATCTCTAAAATCCTCCGCTATTGCGACATTTATCACCTTTTTCCTGGGAATAGCCGCCGCCCGGTGGATGCTTTCAACTCGGATCAGAGGTAAAGCTTTGATTGAAGGCATTTTCATTTCTCCCTTAGTTTTGCCGCCGACAGTAGTGGGATTTTTGCTGCTGCTGCTGTTTGGGAGAAATGGGGCGATCGGTCAATTCTTGCTACAATTCGACTTAACTATAATTTTCACTTGGCAAGCCGCCGCCATTACTGCCACAGTGGTATCCTTTCCCCTCATGTACAAAACTGCTTTGGGAGCGTTTAAGCAAATTGATGCCAATCTTCTCAACGCTGCTCGCACTTTGGGGGCCTCGGAGTGGCAAGTCTTTTGGCGCATTATGTTGCCGCTAGCATGGCCGGGAATTTTAGCAGGAACTATTCTGGCATTTGCCCGCGCTTTGGGTGAATTCGGCGCGACGTTGATGTTAGCGGGGAATATTCCCGGACAAACTCAAACTATCCCGATGGCAATTTATTTTGCTGTGGAAGCTGGGGATATGAGGCAAGCTGCTATTTGGGTTTTGATTATTCTGAGTCTTTCTTTGAGCGTGCTAACTGCTGTTAATTTTTGGACTGATTTACAAAGGAGCTCGCTCAAACCGAATTCGAGCCAAAGACTGCAATTAAATATTCCTAAAGTCGCGTCTAATTTTACCACAAATTCCCAAAAACAACAACCGAAAAGCGGACTTTGTTTAAGCATTTTTAAACCTCTTTCCAGCTTTGCCTTGGATGTCGGCTTCGATATCGGCCCTGAAGTGCTGGGAATTTTGGGCGCGTCGGGTTCTGGTAAGAGCATGACTCTGCGCTGCATCGCCGGTTTGGAAACTCCCAGGATCGGTACAATTGCAGTCAATGGCAGGGTTTTATTTGACTCAGCACAGGGCATTAATGTAGCTTCTAAAGACCGCCGCATCGGTTTTTTGTTTCAAAACTATGCTTTATTTCCTCACCTGACTGTTGCTCAAAATATTGCATTTGGCTTGCAGCATTTATCTGAAAGCGAGCAAAAACTTCGGGTAAAAGAACAGCTAATTTCGGTGCAAATGTCGGGACTGGAAAACCGCTACCCGCACGAACTTTCGGGGGGTCAACAGCAGCGAGTGGCTTTGGCGAGGGCGATCGCCCCTTCTCCCGATTTGCTGCTGTTAGACGAACCATTTTCTGCTTTGGATACTCACTTACGCAGTCAACTTGAACGCGAGTTAATGCAGACTCTGGCTAATTATCGGGGAATTACTTTGTTTGTCAGCCACAATTTAGAGGAAGTTTACCGGGTGTGCAAAAATCTCTTGGTATTGGCCGAGGGAAGACCGATCGCCTTTGATACAAAACAGAACATTTTCGATCGCCCTGGCAATTTCACTGTCGCCCAGTTGACGGGCTGTAAGAACTTCTCTGCCGCTAAATCGATCTCCGTAACTCTCGTGGAGGCGATCGACTGGGGCTGTACTCTGACTGTAGTAGAACCAATTCCTAAATCTCTAGTTTCTGTGGGAATTCGGGCTCATCAACTGATTTTTGTTAGCGGGTGCGATCGTGAAAATACTTTTGCTTGTTGGATCGCCTCAACTGTTGAAACTCCGCACCGGGTGACATTATATCTCAAATTGCACTCGCCTCCCAATGATTCCCAAGATTATCACTTACAAGCCGAAGTTTTCAAGGAAAAGTGGAGGGCTATTAAGGACAATCCTTTTCCCTGGTATGTTCATTTCGAGCCAATTAGGTTAATATTAATGGAAGCCTGAGTTAACTAGCAATATACCGTTAACCGTCAACACTCAACAGTTAACCGTCAACACTCAACAGCTAAATACATCTTAACCCAACCTCTAATCATGACTGAACAAATTAAAAAAACCGACGCTGAATGGCAACAACAACTCACGCCAGAACAGTTTAAAGTCACCCGCAAAAAAGGAACAGAAAGAGCTTTTAGTGGCGAATATCACGACAACAAAAAACCAGGAACTTATAAGTGTATTTGCTGCGGCACTGAGCTATTTAAATCAGAAACAAAGTACGATTCCGGTACCGGTTGGCCGAGTTTCTACGCTCCCGTTAGCGAAGAAAATGTCAAGTGCGAGTCGGATAACACCTTGTTCATGCGCCGAACCGAGGTACTGTGCGCTGTTTGCGATGCCCATCTCGGTCACGTATTTAACGACGGCCCGAAACCTACCGGTCAGCGTTACTGCATGAATTCTGCTGCTCTTAATTTCGTCCCCAAAGATTAAATTTAGTCTACCGTTCTCAGTCAAGTGTTCTGGAACAGGCTTTTGGGTCTGTTCTGGGTAATTGATGTTCAAAATGCACCCGTACTGCTATCTTATGGTGGAGGCAAAAAGAGTAAAAAAATAGTGGCGGCATGGGGATGGTTTATCAGCGAGTTTTGCTGAAGCTCAGCGGTGAAGCGCTGATGGGCAGCTTGGGCTACGGCATCGATCCGGTAGTCGTTCAGTCGATCGCCCAGGAAGTGGCCAAAGTCGTGTCCCAAGGCATTCAAATCGCGATTGTTGTCGGTGGCGGCAACATTTTTCGCGGGGTGAAAGCTGCTTCGGCAGGGATGGATCGGGCAACGGCTGATTATGTGGGCATGATTGCTACGGTGATGAATGCTATCACTTTGCAGGATGCCCTGGAACAAGCAGGAGTGCCAACGAGGGTGCAATCGGCGATCGCCATGCAAGAAGTAGCTGAACCCTACATCCGGCGGCGGGCAATTCGCCACCTCGAAAAAAAACGAGTAGTGATTTTTGGTGCCGGTTCTGGCAACCCTTTTTTTACTACTGATACTACAGCCGCTTTGCGGGCGGCTGAAATTGATGCAGAGGTGATTTTTAAAGCTACTAAGGTAGATGGGGTGTACGATTCCGACCCCCACCTCAACCCCAACGCGCGCAGGTATCAAACCCTCACCTATGCCCACGTCTTGAATCAAGATTTGCGGGTGATGGACAGTACGGCGATCGCCCTTTGCAAAGAAAATAATATTCCTATTATGGTATTTGACCTCTCGGTGTCGGGCAACATCTACCGAGCTGTAATGGGAGAATCTATTGGAACTCTTGTCGGAGGTTTTTGTGAAGTTAGCTGACGCAGAAGATCATATGCAAAAGGCAGTTGAGGCTACTCAACGGTCTTTTAATACTATTCGGACGGGACGGGCCAACGCCTCTCTCCTCGATCGAGTCATGGTAGACTACTACGGCTCTCCAACTCCGATCAAATCCCTTGCCAACATCGGCACCCCGGATGCGACTACGATTACCATTCAACCGTTCGATCGTACAGCGCTCAACTCGATCGAAAAAGCAATTTCCCTGTCCGATGTAGGCCTCGTTCCTAACAACGACGGTTCAGTTATTCGCTTGAACATTCCGCCGCTGACGAGCGACAGACGCCAAGAATTTGTCAAAATGGCCGGGAAGTTTGCTGAAGAAGGTAAAGTTGCAATTCGCAATATCCGCCGCGATGCCGTTGACTCAATTCGCAAGCAGGAAAAAAGCAGCGATATCTCTAAAGATGAATCCCGGGACTTGCAAGATAAAATTCAAAAGCTGACGGACAAGTACATTGGCAAAATAGAAGAAGTTCTGGCAGCGAAAGAGAAAGATATCACGACTGTTTAGGGAATCGGAAATTTGGCAGGGGGAATAGGAATAGTTTTGAGGTTGCCGAGAACCGGCCGCGAACAACGAGCAGACGCTTAATGATTTGTGAGTTCTGAGTTAAAAACTCAAGATTTAACACTCATTAACTTACCAATTCCTCCTGTTCCATGACCAATCACCCATTACCAGCTACCCATTACCCAAAATGTTTGATTGCATTATTGTCGGTGCAGGCCCGGCAGGAAGCACAGCAGCTTATCGCCTAGCAAAGCACAGACGTTCTGTCGCAAAATTCACTGCTGGCAGGAGACACGGCCACTCTCGCCGACCCCCTGTCCGGTGAAGGAATTAGTCCTGCCATTGTTAGCGGATTTAAAGCTGCTGAGGCGATCGATCTAGCTCTCGGAGGTGCCGACAACGCTAAGGAGCCGTACACTCAATCGATCGCCCAAGAATGCAACACTGATATGGTTTGGGTCAGTCGCTTGGCCAGAGCCTTTTATCAGTTTACAGGAGCTGCTTGTAGAGCGGGCGTCCAATTTCCGAGGCCTACTCAGTTGATGAGCAAAACTTTCTGTGGCGAACTGCTTGATGCCGCTCTCGCTAACCGCGCTTTTAAAAAGCTGATGCCGTGTTGGAAGGAAGGAAGAGGGAATAATAAATATTCTTACATCCCCATTGCTTGTTCTTGATTTCCAATTCTTAATCGTTAACTTAAAAATAGGCATTACGCACTATTCGTCAGAAAGCCAGTTGATTCCTAGATTTTTCGTTCCTTAACCCGATTTTTTTCCAATAAACTCGCTTCAAAAGCGTAAATGCTATTTTAAATAAAGTCGATACGAGGATTTGTTAATACAAGCCCCGCGCTGCTTATAGAATCAATCTCAAATACTCTTGGAGGCAAAAAGTGGTTTTACACGTTACTAAGAGCGCGGTAAGGTGCTTGAGGCCCACCTTAAATAATTACATTCTACTTACATCCTGTAAAATATAAAATCTCAAATCTAATGATAATTTATTTTTATAAAGTAGAGGAGCCTTACGGCTGCTTTTCTAATTTTTCACTACACGACATTTCTCTGCACGGTCAATATTGGTTGACTGTGGAACATTACTATCAAGCTCAAAAATTTGTCAGCACGGATAAAAGATTAGTGGCGGCGATTCAAGCCGTAGCAACTCCTCAAGAAGCCGCTAAATTAGGTCGCGATCCCAACCACCGGATTCGCGCTGATTGGGAAGCCGTGAAAATTCCCATTATGCGCGAAGCAGTTTTAACTAAGTTTCTCACTCATACAGACATTCAAGCGATTCTCCTCGCCACAGGGGATCGAGTGATTGTTGAGGATTCGCCAACGGATTACTACTGGGGGTGTGGCTGCGATCGAACCGGTCAAAATAATTTGGGTAAAATTCTGATGAGCGTTCGCCAAGAAATTAGTCAGCGCCTTGCGCGCTGATAGAGAGTCAAATTCTTTCGTTAATTATCATTATATGAAGTTATACAACAAATGTCAAGTTATCCTAACAATGAAGAATTTTCATAGTGAGAGTTGAAGATTGCGAGAAATTTATAAGAGCATTAAAATAATAATTATTATTTCCTTAAGTCGCTCTGCCTGTTGAAGGCAAGGATTAAACTGGCGCGATCTCAGCTTTTACTTACCCCAGCCCACCCGAGGCGATACACCGTCGTCTCTCACAAGTGCGCGACCGATTAATTGTACAGCTCGGTTTAGTCAAAAATTCCGGGTAATGTATTTGAGTTTGAACGTTCCAACAGCACATCAAAACTTCTTATTATTGTATAAGTACAAAAGGAGATTTATGCAAATCACAGAAAATGCGCAAGAATTACATTATAAACTAGACAGAGAAGTTTTGATACGGCGGATCACAGAACGCATCCGCCAATCTCTAGAATTAGAAGATATTTTAAGCAATACGGTAGCAGAAGTGCGGTCTTTTTTGAAAACAGATCGCATTATGATTTACAGGTTTAGTGCCGACGGAAGTGGAGAAGTTGTCGCTGAGTCAATTAATAACAACCGTCTCCCTTCCTTGAAAGGACTGCACTTTCCAGCAGACGACATTCCCGCGAGCGCCAGGGAGATGTATGTCGCTTTGCGCCAGCGGACAATAATAGATGTTAACTCAGGAACGATCGTCACGAGTCCCCTAGATGCTGCAGACACCGGTCAACCTTTAGTAAAGGAAGAGATGCACTACAGATCGCTCGATCCTTGCCACACAGCTTACCTGATGGCAATGGGAGTGCAATCTTCCTTAGTCGTGCCGATTTTGCACCGCAGGATCGCGTCGGAAAACAGCAAAACAGATATCTGCGAGGCGGCTACGTGTCTGACTCGATACGAACCAGGAAATAATCAAAAAATTCACATCGAACTGTGGGGACTTTTAGTGTCTCACCACTCTGCGACCCTCAATATTTCACCAGCAGATTTAGAAGTAGTTCAGCTCGTATCAGATCAATTGTCTAGCGCTATAGCCCACGCGCTCCTCCTGCAGCAAACCCGCTCTCAAGCCGCCCGCGAAGCTACCGTGAGCCGCATAGCAGGCCTGTTGTACGGTCACGTCAACATTCAACTGCAGCAAGGTTTAGAAGCCACCGTCACCGCTTTGGGTGGCAGCGGTGGCAGACTCTATCTCAACCTGCCGAAAATCAACGGTGAAAAGTTATCCGCTCCCCAGATTGAGGGAGGATTGCCAACTGCCCCCGCCCACAGTAATGCTACGTTTGAACTGTTCACCACAGGAGAACAACCGACACTTCCCAATTGGGAAAAAGTTAAGGCTATCGAAGCTCATCCCCTCTGGCAGGAATGGCTAACCAAAGGATTTAAAAATAGTGAAGAACTTCCCAAAAATTCAACTTTTACTAAGAATCAATTCCCAGTTTTGATAATTATTGACTTATACAAAGAACCTCTATTTAGAGTTTTAGTTCCCGCTTTCCAATCTACGAAAATTAGGGGTTTGCTGGTAATTCCCCTCCACTATCAACAACAAGTAGTCGGCTGTTTGACCATTTTTCGCAATGCAATAGATACCGAAAAAATGTGGGCTGGGCGGTTTGACAGCAGCGTGGCACAAACCCTTCCCAGACAATCCTTTGAACTCTGGCGAGAAATAAAAAAAGGTCAGTCGCCCGAGTGGAAGTACGAGGAAATTGAGCAAGCTTTAGCTATAGGCAGCCAATTTTGTTCGGCAATTGGGCAGTACGTTCTTTATAAAGAAGTGCAAACCCTGAATGCCAACTTGGAGCGCCAAGTTCAAGAACGCACCGCTCAATTGCAACAATCCTTGGACTTTGCCAAAGTATTGACGCGAGTTAGAGACCAGATTCGCAGCACCTTAGATTTAAAAATCATACTGCAAACTATTGTGCGAGAAGTCAGAGTTTTGTTGGATACCGATCGCACGGTAATCTACCAATTTGCAGCAGATAAACAGGGCGAGGTAGTTGTCGAAGCTGTTTGCGGGGAGTGGCGGTCCATTTTAGGTATCACATCTCCACAAGAATGCTTTCCCGAAGGCTCAGACTGCTTTTATGGAGCCGGACGGGTGCGAGCAATTAATGATATTTATACTGAGGATTTAATACCCTGTCACCGCGAATTTTTGGAAGAGTTGCAGGTGAGAGGAAGTTTAATTGTGCCGATGAGAGGCAAAGATTCCCAATTGTGGGGGTTGTTGATTGCCCATCAGTGTTCGGGGCCGAGAGTTTGGCAAACAGCAGAACAGGAATTGGTGCAACATTTAGCTGCTCAAGCTGCGATCGCCATTCACCAAGCAGAACTTTATCAAGAAAGTCTCAATGCAGCAACTGCCGATCGATTAAAAGCCGAACAGCTAGCTAAAACAGTCACAGAACTGCACAATACCCAAGCCCAACTGATTCAAACCGAAAAAATGTCCAGTCTCGGACAACTTCTGGCCGGAGTCGCCCACGAAATCAATAACCCCGTTAACTTTATCTACGGCAATCTGTCCCACGCCAGCGAATACACCAAAGATTTGCTCTGCTTGGTGGAACTCTACCGCCAGCACTACCCCAATCCCAACCCAGAAATTAGCGAGTGTTCCGAAGCAATCGACATCGAATTTCTTGCCGAAGATTTGCCAAAAATTTTGGGTTCCATGACAGTGGGAGTTGAGCGCATCCGCCAGTTAGTTGTATCTTTGCGTAATTTTTCCAGGACGGATCAAGCCGAGAAAAAAGCCGTTGACATTCACGAGGGCATCGACAGTACCCTGTTGATTTTGCAGCACCGGATCAAAGCCAATTCCGATCGCAACACCGTAGAAATTATTAAAGAATACGCCAATTTGCCCTTAGTAGAATGCTATGCCAGCTCGCTCAATCAAGTATTTATGAATCTGATCGGTAATGCCCTTGACGCCCTAGAAATGGGAAAAAAAGAGCGAGGTATGAATGTTCCATTTAAAGCGGCAAGTGCAGCGGCGACACATTTAAGCTCGCAAATACTGCCTATCGAGTCAGGAGATATAAATGCCACCACCGAGTGTTTGATTCCTGATTTCCCCTCCCCTTGCATTCGGATTCGCACTGACTTAATCAATGAAAAAACGGTAGGAATTTGCATTGCCGACAATGGTCACGGCATCCCCAAAGAGTTAATCTCTCACATATTTAATCCGTTTTTTACTACTAAACCCGTAGGTCGGGGCACGGGTTTAGGACTGTCTATCAGTTACCAAATTGTAGTTGAGAAACACCAAGGCGTACTTAAGTGTGTTTCTGTACCCGGTCATGGTACAGAGTTCTGGATCGAGATTCCCCTGAATTAGGCAACAGTCAAGGCAAGATTAGCTTCACGAGGACAGAACCGATCGAGCCCAGAAGACTCATAAAGTTGCCACCGCCGCCCGTGCGGGGTTCCGTAGGCTTTTGACGCGCAACAATGGCTTCGGCTAACTGCTTTGACAAATCCTGACCTTGGGGATTTCCTTGAGCTGCAAAGAGTTTGTTTGCTCGATCGGCGTCTTGAGTCGCGCCGGCGAAGTCTCCCAAGTCAGCGCGAGACATACTGCGCGCAAAATAAACGGCTGCTAAATCCGATTTCAGATTCAGCGCTTGATTGTAATAATCAATGGCGTTTCTGTAGTTTCCTGCTTGAGCTTCCAGCACTCCCAACCGGTAGAAGTCTTCAGCGGTGCCGATATTGGTTGGCATTCCTCTAACTCCGAGCAGTTGCGCGTTATTTAAATTAGCGCCTTGCAAATTGGCGTCGCTGAGATAGGCACTTCTCAAGTCAGCACCGCTGAGGTTAGCTCCGCTGAGGTTGGCCCCTGTCAGGTTGACGCCAAACAGGCTGGTGCCGCTGAGGTTGGCACCGCTGAGGTCAGCCCCGGTAAGGTTGGCTCGGCTGAGGTTAGCCAACCTCAAGTCAGCACCTTTGAGATTGGCTCCTGTTAAATTGGCTAAAACCAAGCCTGCACTGCTGAGTTCGCAGTTGGGGCACTGTCGGGTGGCGAGTAATTGTTGCGTGTGTTGGATGTTCTCGGCGGGTGCAGGAGCGATCGGAGCGATCGAGCTCAGCAGCGTTACAGCAGCGAGGATTCTGAGTTTCATTTTAACCGTCCAAAATCCAAAATATTAAATCTAAAATAGCTTTTCTCGAAGCAATTGAAAATCACCATAACACAAGTTCACCCAACAAATCTTTTGACTTGCCGTATCTAGGAGTTCTGTGCGCCATCAGCACCCTACATTGAAGTTCTCGGCCTTACCTGAGTGTCAAATAAACACTTCGCTGCCAATAAATTAGGGTAATGAAAACTTCATTACCCTTTAGCCGCTGTTCTCGGCAACCATAAAAATTAACAAATAAATTAGTCGTGAATCGTGCCGTCGGGCATCGTTGTACCCTTAAGATATACTCCGCTCAGGTTAACTTTTGTAAGGTTTGCTCCCAACAGGTTTGCTCCGCTTAAGTCTGACGCACTTAAAATCGCTTCAGTCAAGTCTGCCCTAATTAAACTCGCCCCCATTAAGTCGGCTCCGCTAAGGTCTACTTTGCTCAAGTTTGCGCCAATTAAATCGCATTCTGTGAGCACTGCCCTACGCAAGTTTACCCCGTAAAGATTTACTCCGTGCAAGTCTGCACGGCTAAGTGTGGCCCGAGATATGTTGGCTCCAATTAAAGTTGCTTGGATCAGGGAAGCTCCGCTCAAGTCTGCTTTGCTGAGGTTTGCTCCCATCAACTCAGCTCGATTCAGGTTAGCTTCAACTAAAAGTGCTTCTGTGAGGTCCGCTCCACCTAAGTCTGCTCTTCTCAAATTAATTTTGCACAAATTGGCTTTGCCAAAGTTGACTCTGTTGAGTTTCGCTTTGCTGAGATTGGCTCCAATCAGGTCGGCTTCATACAGATTGGCTCCAATCAATTCTGCTTCGTAGAGGTAGACCTCGTGCAGGTAGACCCCGCTAAAATTTCTTTCTCCTATTGCGTATAGCTTGAGCAGTTCGTCAACGTTCATTGTGGCTTCTCTACACCTTTTAAATGAAGAATACTGTCAGCAAGCTGGTTGCACCGGATGTTCTGCAATTTTAGATTCTGAAATATTCACACCCAGCCTGAAACTTCCCTCAATATGCAAGGTTTGAGTACAAATTAGATGGTTTGGTGAGGGTGAAGCACAAAGCTGCATTATTTTTCCCATTTGGAAAAAAATAATATTTAAAAATTTTAACAGCAAGTTTGAGCGCACTTCGTAACTAAATCCCCAAGATTCTACGTGGAAACTCCGCTCAAAGCCATAACTTTTTGTGGGTAGTTGAGCTTACTGAGTAGCAATGTGACCAAGATCACAAGGCAATGTTAGTACGATCACATAGAAACCACCCTTTCGATCACAGCAGGCGGGCAAAAATAGCCGATACTTATACTGTAATGCTGAGAAATTGACAATGCCACTCTCGTCGTGTTTTACTCAATTGGCGATAAAGCCAGTAGTTTCACAGATACTTGCCCGCCGCAAGAAAGTCGGTGGCAACGTCACTCGGCGCTACCCGCTCTGACCGATGAGAGTGCTGATATCTAAGGATTTTTCGCAAAGCGAATGCCAAAAATGCACTTTGGGGACTAGGGAATGTCTGTATAAAAATGCGATCGCTGGTGTGCAGACATTCGCTTGTTTGCTAGCACCTAATGACTAAAAATCGCCCATACGTTCGCAAAAAATACCAATAAATACCAGGAAAACCATGATAGATATTTAACAATAAAAGAATAAATGGTATTCCTTAAGAGTCACCTATTGCCGCTAATGTTACAGTCGAGCGGTTAACAGCTATCAGTATTAGCAATGACGCTTGTCCATCAAATACAAAACTGACCCATAAACCGGGTTTTTTACAAAAAAAATCGTTGCAACCTTGCTCCAGGTTAAAATAATCCGGTTTCTGAGCGTCCCAGTGCCTCCAGGAAGGAAAAAGTTTAATGAGAACGATCGCTTTTGTATTGCTTCAGGGCAAACAAAAGGTCAGCATTTAGGATAGGAGCAGCTTTTGCTCCCTTGTCAAAAAAAGGTATTGTAGAACGCGAATCGTGAGGTAATTGATATGGCTGGAGTATGTAAACTTAGCATCACAGAGACAAGTGAAGAGCTAAAAAACCTGTTAACCGAACAAAAAACGGCAAGCGGCTTTCAAAAAATTCAAGCACTTTACCTGTTCAAAATTTGTCATGTTAAAACAGTTAAAGAATTGGCAATGACGATCGGGGTCAATCGAATTACAGTGCAGCGGTGGCTGAGAAAGTACCGCTCTGACGGACTCGAAGGACTCCTCGAAACAAAGCACAGCGGCGGCCGCAAGCCAGCCATTCCTCCTCTGGCCCGCGCTAGTTTGGCAATGCGCCTCAGCGATCCCCAGAAAGGCTTTAAAAGCTATGGAGAAATTCAAGAATGGTTGCAGCAGGAATACAGCATTGAAGCTTCTTATAAAGCGGTTTATGCAACAGTCAGATACCACCTCAAAGCCAAGCTGACGAAAGTCTAGACAGTTCATAACACGTCGGATTAGTCACCGCTCATCTAATGGTTTGCAATCAGCCTTTGAAGATTTGGAGGACTTGCGCAGTCACGACCAACCAGACTCATGCTTTTTTAACAAAACTCGCTCTCATAAACTGCGGAGCATCTAAATTATGTGTTGTGGCAATGAGGATGAGGGGGAGAAAATTTGATGTTTTTCCCACGTTTTTGAAAGATGCTTAGCTTAAAAAAGGAGGCATAAATCATAGCTTGCAAGTTTTGTCTAATTTGCAGGTTTTGTTATATGGATGTAAAAATTGGCAGAGGCTAAGGTAAAAACCGATCCAAAGCCGCTTTCAACTCTTCGATTTCCGTATCGATATTGCCTTCTTTAGCAGCTCTGGCAATGCACTCAGTTAAATGTTCGTCAAGAATGATTCTCGCCACGCGATCGAGCGCGCCTCGAACCGCAGCAACTTGCACGAGAACTTCTGGACAGGGACGGTTTTCTTGTACCATTGTTTTAATGCCGCGGACGTGTCCCTCAATCCGAGACAAGCGATTTACCAGCCGCCGCATCGATTCTTCATCGTGATGGTGAGGGTGGGCTGATTTATCGTCGTGATGGTGGTGGGAATTTGATGGCAAGGATTTGTCAGTAGAAGTATCAGATAGAATCATTGGGGTTACGAGGGAAATTTAAAAGTTAGAATTCAGAATATGTTGAGTTGGTGCGGGCTCGTGACTCATGTATTGTAACTGTCAAAATATATTTAGGATCTTCATAGTGGCAGATTATTGAGTCCGCACGATCGCACACCTTTACCAGACTAACCCAGACTAACAAAGATTGACGCTATGCGACTATTTAAGTTTTTTCCCCCCGCACCTCGAATCGGTGCTCGTTGGTTCGCCCTAATTTTAGGAATGACGATCGCCCTGAGTGCTTTAACAATCAATGCTGCACCCGCTGCCGCCGCTGATAGCACAAATCCGCCCAACTTACAGTTCCAGAATTCTACAGCCACCGCTGCGAATCCGCAACTGTTAGCGCTGCGGAGTCCTGAACTCCCAGGGGATACCGGCAGTTTTGTGACGGCGGCTGTCGATCGAGTCGGGCCGGCAGTTGTTCGGATTGATACTGAGCGGACTGTCAGCCGCAACATCGACCCCTTAATGGAAGATCCCTTCTTTCGCAGATTTTTGGGAGAAGATTTACGCAGCATGACACCCAGACAAGAACGCTTACGCGGTCAAGGTTCTGGCTTCATCATTGACAAAAGCGGGATTGTTTTAACCAACGCTCACGTAGTTGACAAAGCCGATCGAGTGACTGTCACCTTAAACGACGGCAGGACATTTCCAGGAGAAGTGCAAGGTACTGACGAAGTAACTGATTTGGCAGTTGTCAAAATTAATACCAAGGAAGTTAACTTGCCCGTAGCAACCCTAGGAGATTCCGACGCGGTGAAAGTGGGAGATTGGGCGATCGCCGTGGGCAACCCCCTGGGATTTGACAACACCGTCACCTTGGGCATTATCAGCACCCTCAAACGCTCTAGTGCAGCCGTCGGCATTCCCGACAAGCGCCTCGATTTCATTCAAACCGACGCCGCCATCAATCCCGGCAATTCTGGCGGCCCGCTGTTAAACAGCAGAGGAGAAGTGATTGGCATCAACACGGCGATTCGAGCTGATGCAATGGGTATTGGCTTTGCGATTCCGATCGACAAAGCCAAGGCCATCTACGCGCAGTTAGCCAAGGGAGAACAAGTCAGCCATCCGTTTTTGGGAATTCAGATGATTGCTTTGACTCCTGAAATGGCCAGAGAGAATAATTCTGACCCCAATGCTCCTTTGATTGTCCCGGAAGTTAAGGGAGTCTTAGTAATGCGAGTTGTGCCCAACACCCCTGCTGAGAAAGCAGGCCTTCGCAAAGGGGATGTGATAGTTCAAATTGACGGTGAGGGAGTGACTGAGGCCGAACAGTTGCAAAGTTTGGTGGACAACAGTGAAATCGGTCAAATTCTAAAACTGAAGGTGCGCCGCGGTGTCCAGATTAAAGAAGTAGCCGTTCAAACTGCTCAACTTATGGATTTTTAGAAGTGAAGGGGAAGGGGGGAAACTGTTAAATACCACATAAAGTTTGTAGTGAGGATTTTAGTCAAATCTTAATATTTTTAGATAAGCTGTTGTGCATTTAATTTATATTTTGAGGGCGGGTTCTCCTGCCCGCCTCACAAGAGTGAAAAATTATTTTCCATGCAATTTAAATGCACAACAGCTTAATAGCGACTAAAATCCTCACTACAAACGAGTTTTATTAGGGGTAATTGATATGACACGTGTTCAACTTGCCTATCCCAAAATTCCCGATAGTAAAAATTGTCCTCATGAACAATGTATAGCTTTCGAGAAGTACGATGGTACTAATTTGCATTGAGTTTGGGAAGTTGAACTCGGTTGGTATGCTTTTGGTACGCGCCGCAGTAGATTTGATTTGGATGAGATGGGAATTGCAGAATTTAACGCTGCACATCCAGGTTTAGAAGCAGCACCTGAAATATTTAAGAGAGATTTTGCTAGTCCGTTAGAGTCTATATTTCGAGAGAACGAACAGTATCACTGCGCTGAAATTACTGTGTTTACAGAGTTTTTTGGTGCTAACTCGTTTGCGGGAATGCACCAAAAAGACGATCGCAAACAATTGGTGCTTTTTGATGTGGAAACCGATCGCGGTATGGTTATTCCCGATCGGTTCATTCAGGATTTTGGTAAATTAAATATTGCGCGAGTGATTTATCGCGGCAAACTGACGGGCAAGTTTATGGACGATATTCGCCAGGGGAAATACGGTGTGGATGAAGGTGTTGTGTGCAAGGGAGGCCGCAATGCTAATAATCTGTGGATGGTGAAGATTAAGACTGATACGTATATGCAAAGATTGCAGCAAGCTTTTAAGGATGATTGGGAAAATTACTGGGAGTAATATCAAACTGATAGATCGAGTGTCACAAGCCAAAGTGGGAGATATCGGCAATCCCCTTGGATTTGACAATACCGTTGCGTAACTCATCAGGAATTAAAGTATATTGGTCGTAATCAATAGACAGCCAATAAAAAAATCAGGGAAGATTTAGTTATGACATCTGTGCATCTTGAAAAAAAAGCCATGACTGAAGAAGATGTGGCAAAGTTATGGGAAGCATTCCAAGTATTTGACGCGGACGGGAGCGGTGCTATTTCATCAGAAGAACTCGGTCAAGTAATGCGATCGCTAGGCCAAAGTCCTAACGAAACCGAGCTGCGCGACATGATCAAAGAAGTGGACGTAGACTTGTCGGGCAGTATCGATTTTGAGGAATTCAAAATGCTGATGGTGTCCCAGCAGGGCGATCGCCAGAGTCGTCTCAAAATGGCATTTAGTGTATTTGATGAAAACGGTAGCGGTCAAATCACCAGAGACGAGCTGCACGGCGTGATGAGCCAGTTTGGGCTGACAGAGCAAGAGCTCGATGAGATCATCAAAGAGGTAGACCATGACGGCGATGCCTCAATTGACTTTGAGGAATTCTGCAAACTTGTACCGGATGAGTCCGAGATCGCAACCGGATATCAAGACTCGCCGGTTCCGATTGTCAGTACACAGACAACCGAGATTTCAGAGAGTACAGCCGCTGCGATCGCAAGTACAGCAACTGCTATCAACGAGGCAGCTTCTGCCACTATTGAACCTAATCTAGAAGAAGCACCCACCGATAGCAATCCAGAAATAGCGCGGCTAAAAGAACTACTCGCGCAACACCCACAAGCTGAGAACAAGCGCGGTACGTCCCGCTTGCAGATGCAGATTGGTTTGTTTCGTCTGATCCAGGGAGCAGCCTACCGCAGCTTCCGCGAGAGTTTTTCCGCCAACCACGAGACTCACCTGCGCGTGAGAAACTTGCCATACAGAATCGCTGATTTTGTGCAATTTGTCAGGAGTGCGATCGGGCTTTATAAAGGATTAGGTGTAGTAGAGTCGGCGTGCAGTCCTCTACTGGATGCAGTAGTTAAATCGCTCGATGATGAATATGCCCGACTGCAAGATCGCATCAAAAACTGGAAGACTATAGAAAAAACTCCAGAAATGTTGGCAGAACAAAAAGCCATGTTGGAGGCGCGGGGTAAGTCTGCAACTGCCAAGGAAAAGTTTGCGGCGGGAGTCGAGTTTGCAATCACCATCAAGAAGAAGAGTCTCAACTTGCGTGACATCGCCGAGGGTGTGCTTGCCATCAACGAACTCAACCGATTGAGAAAAATGGAACTGAGTGAGGAAATGGCACCGCCACCAGCCAAATCTGAGGGAGATCCAAAAGAGTACCTGAAGAAGTGGAACCGCGTCATTCTCTCGGATGCCTCAGAAGAAATCGATGGTGCGATGATGCCAGTGGCATATTGGTATGAAGACTTTATGCCGAAGCTGTTGGCTGCCTTCAGCGTCAGCACAGCAGCAGACATCCCCTTGAACACGGTGGCTGACGAAGCAGCTTTAAACCAGTGGTACGAAGCGACTAAAACGTCAGGGGAATTTGGGCGCTATGGGGCGGATGTTGCAGAGGGCTTTCCCAAATGCGCTCCAAAACAGAAGTTGATGCTTCAACAGGCATGGCGCTTGACGCACAACTACCTGAATGGGGTACAGAAACGGCGCGAACGCTTGGAGTTTGGGCGCGAGTCTGGCGAACTCTCGCAATATGTATCCTTCATTGACGTGTATATCGATCGCAGTGAAATAAAGAATTCACAAATGCGCGTCAGCTTCCCTTACTATATTGGCCCTGCGGTGTGGCGTTTCTTCCACACTACGGCTGAAATCGTCTCTACCAAGACCCCCCAACAGCAAAAAACTCTGGTGGCAATCTTCAAGGACTTCTTCAAGCTGTTTGCCACTATGTATCCCTGCCCCTACTGCCGCCACCACCTCAACGCCTACGTCGTGCAGAATAAAGAGGTGGAAATGTACCCTGTGGAGTACCTCGTGCTTGGGCGCGACCCGCGTCTGAATAACTTTGAGGTATCAATGGAGGCAAAGCTGTCCACCGTAGTAGATGGCGCTTCCCTGCGCTTATTCTTCTGGAAGCTGCACAATACTGTCTCCTCATCAATTGCGCGATCGGAGGAGTGGTATCACAAGGATGAGAAAGCATTCTACACTACCCGTTATTGGCCTAGCATTGACTCTGAGCTAGCACGAGCCAACGCCCTCAAACACATTAGCATTGCCACCGATCGGATGTACCGCCTCTACGGTATGCTCAAGCCCGCGGCACGACTGACAGGGGTGAGAGCAACATTGCAAAAGCTGTTGGATAAGCGGGATGAGGAAGGCATCAAGGAGGCTTGCTTAGTTGCCCAAGATTACATCAAGGAGTTGGAGGAGGCGATCGTCACCGGACAATTCCTACAAGAGACATATTACTTTGACCCTGATCTTGTCGATCGAGCTCCAGTCTTTAGTCCTGAAGAAGAGGAGTTTGCTCGCAGCGGTGTGTTCGTAGAGGTTGCTTAGATATCAGTCAGTAAAAAGTTAAGTTTAAAAACTTAACTTTTTACCTCTTCAAAATTTCGAGAGAACGAACTGTATCACTGCCCTAAAATTACTGTGTTTACAGAGTTTTTTGGTGCTAACTCGTTTGCGGGAATGCACCAAAAGGGCGATCGCAAACAACTGGTGCTTTTTGATGTGGAAACCGAGGGCGGTATGGTTGTTCCCGATCGGTTTATTCAGAATCGATCGAGTAGTGCGATCGCTGAAACCCTCTTTTGGTCGCCTTTTACCAGAAGAGTTGACAAAGAACCTATCTTGTGATGAGATGGTAGTGGTGAAGGTGCAGAGCGATCGCGTAAATGTCAGGGTGGCTACTGTTACAACAGATTGTATTTGTGTGAAACTACTACTAAAATATGGCAGGAAAACAGATCCCTGATAGTGCTATCGAGCAAGTTGCTCAACACATTAATACCAGAAGCAATAAAAATTACGGTATTCCACTTATTGGGCATGAAGGGAATATAGAAACGCCTCAAATTTTTGAAATTATTCAGTTTGACAAAATTGATGATAGCGATAGAAGGTTCTACGCGATAGATGGTAGTTACAACAGTGAGCAGTTTTATAATGGTTTAGCCATAGCAATTTATGCTGCTGGTTACGTTTGCTTTCATCAAGGTAAGCAAATTAGGATGAATTCATTAGACGATCCCGTTGTACTTGGACAGGCATACTATCCGCAGAATATTTTAATCACACATCAGAATCACTTAAATGCCATTTATAATGAATTTTTAACCTTAGAGCCAATAAAATATCTATTCAAATTTCTGGAAGATTCACCAGAAAATATTTTTCCCTATAAAAAAGAACTAATTTGCACAAACTTATCAACGTTGCTCGGATTCTGTCAGGAAGTCCTAGAGATTGCACTGATTTTAGAAGTGATTGATCTGCCAGAAACAAAAGCTGGGGATTTTATTTTAAGAGATGGTACATTACGTCCCCTCCAAATAAAGCAGAAATACTTAGTAAAATTGGGCGAGTATGCTCATAAAAAACAGATAAAAATAGTGTCTGTGACTAAGCAATCTCCAGTAAAAATGGAACTGGCTTATACATTCAGACAAATTGATAATTATCTGCAAGATCAGCTTAAGCCTGAGTATCCTTTTGTACAAACAGACTCCAAACGCCAAAAACTCTGCTGCTGGTTTGAAATCCCTGATGTTGTTCTTAAAGCAGCATATCAGGGAGATATGTTTATTAAAAAATCAATTAGTGGAGGAAGAGGATTTGGGCTATTTATGGCAGCGAGATTAGATTATGTAGAAAAGCTCCAAAACTATGACTGGCTTATAGCTGATGTGAATATTTTTGATGCTATTCCACAAATCCGAGCCGGCTCATATGAAAGATGTAGGGAAGAACTTGAGTTAATATTTAAGGAGCTAACTCGGCTTACACAAGAACACTATATTCTTGGCTATCCCTACCCATTATGTGAAGTACATAATTTCATATCCTTGAAAAGAAATTTTAAAGATGAGATAATTGCTCGCCTTAAATACTCTCTTTATAAGGATCAGAGAATGGATAACGTCGATATTGAAAATCTATTTTTAGACACACACGACAGATTTTAGGAGCGAACGCAATGGGAAAAGTAGATTTTGGTGTTTTATATGGGCAGAAGACAACTGAAGATGCCCTATTGATATACTCATCCTATGAGGATGCTAAAGCTAGTCCACAAACTGGCGACTTTATTGTTCTGACACCCAAAGATGAAGGAAATACAAAGTATCTTGCTAGGGTCGAAGCAGAAATTTATGATGAAGATCCTATCTTTAAGTCACAGGAAAAAACGTTAGTAGCAGTACATTATGCTCGAATTGCAGAAAGAGAGCTTTCTGAGCGAGACAAACAGAAAATGTTCAGTTACACCTACAAAGTTCGGATTCTAGGAACATTTACAGATAGCGGATCTACCATTGCTTTCACAACGGCTGTTAGGAAACTTCCCACAGTTTCTTATATTGCAAGACATCTAAACAAACGCGAAATAGAGTCAATTCTCAACAAAACCAATGAAAATGGCGCTGAAATTGGATATCTTTGTGTAGGAGAAACTATTTTTCAGGACAAAGGCCCTATTCTTTTCCAAATTGATAAATTGCGTAACAAACGCACGATGGTATTTGCTCAATCAGGTTTTGGCAAAACTAATCTTGTTAAGGTACTCCTTTATCATATGACTCGCAATAAGTCATATGGAAAATTGATTTTTGATTTGAATGGCGAATATTTTTTGCGTGGCACAGCTACATACGGATTGGGAGATATCGATGAAAATTCAATTCGCGATAATGTTGTCGTGTATACGGACAAAAAGTTACCAGAAATTTATACACAACAGAATCGATTTATTTCCGGTGGTAAAGTTACGCTCAATATGCACAGGCACTTAGCAGTAGGGGACATATTAAATTTTGGTGGTGGTTTCTCTGAAGTAATGAAAGCTTTTCTTCTCTACCTTGATGAAGAGGGTGTATCTAATTTTGTGGGAAATATTGATAACTATGTTCAAACTCCAAGCAATCTTTATCGAGATTTTTCAGATTTCTTTGGCGAACAGAAAACAGATAAAAATGGCAACATTAAAGAAGATGTATCTGCCAGGAAAACAATTATGGCAATTCGGAAAAGGATTCGTCATTTAATTGATGAAGGTAATTTACATTCTGGAGGATCAAATCTCATAGAAGATGTATTCAAATATTTGAAGCAAGGAAAGACTGTTATCATTGACCTGTCCCTAAAAGACAACATGGATGCCAGCATTATTTCAACTATTCTGGTTCGGAAATTGTTTGAAAGTAACAAGGAAAAATTCACTTCTGATCAACCAGAAGAAGTTGTCAATGCCGTTGTATTTGTAGAAGAAGCCCAAAATGTTTTATCTCAGGAATTCGTTAAGAGTAATGCCAATCCATTTGTTAGAGTTGCCAAAGAAGGACGCAAATTTGGGCTGGGATTAGTCGCTGTAACACAACGTCCATCTGCTATTTCTGATGAAATTAGAACCCAAGCAGAAAATTTCTTTGCTTTTCATATGGGAAATTCTGACGATATTAAAGCACTGGTAAAGTCTAATATCAATTATGATGGGGTGATATCCAACTTTATTCAGCGCGAGACAATTGCAGGTAATCTCTACATGGTTTCATCTGATCAAGCTTTCGCCCTGCCGGTACGAGTAACTGAATTTGAAAAGCTTGTAGAATCAAAAGTTTATAGAGAATCTAAATTTAATTAATGGAAAATAATGATTTTTCTACAACTGAGCATAAACTTCTTATCAAAGAACAGATTATCCAAAACCTAGAAGATTATGGGGTTTTTTGGGATAGAGAAAATAACAAAATCATTGTAAATAATTTTAATGATTTTAGAGAAGTCCAAAGAAAACTCTCTGAACAAACAAACTTAAAGGGTCAGCAATATAAATGTAAAGTTCAGAAATATCTAGCAGAATCTTCAGATATTGATATATCTAAAATAGATCCATATCTTGTCCTTGTTGAACCCAGAGCAGAACATCAAAGACTATGGGCGTATGCTATATCTCACTGGTCGATACCCGTTACAAATGGTTATGGTAGACGGATTCGATATTTTGTTTTTGATAGCCAAAATCATAAATTGATCGGGATTATTGGACTTTGTGACCCTGTAATTGGTTTGGGAGTACGAGATGAAAATTCTATTAATTGGACAAAGAATCAGAAATTGAAACGACTGTATAACTGTATGACAGCCTATATTTTAGGAGCCATCCCTCCATACAATCGAGTGCTTGCCTCAAAATTAGTTGCCCTTGCTGTAATGTTTCCAACAGTTCGTCAAGACTTTAATAAAAAATATAAGAATAAATCTTCTCTTATTACAGGAGAAAACAAAAAATCTGATCTTGTTTATATTGATACGTTAGGAGCCTTTGGGAAATCAGCAATCTATAATCGTTTGATTAACTGGGAATTTGTTGATTATACTAAAGGTCAAAGTCATCTTCATATAACAGCAAATGGAAGTTGGGAACTAATTAAGCAAGTTGTACCACCGGAAATTTTTGAAACATACAAATTTGGAAAGGGGCCAAATTGGAAAATGCGTATTTTAAAAAGGGGACTACGAGAACTTGGATTATCAGAAGATATGGTAAGTATTGGTTGGCAGAGAGCATACTATCGTTGTCCACTAGCAGAAAATTGGAATGAATATTTATTAGGAGAGACAAATTCTGTCGTGTGGCGAGAATTTACACAAAAAGATTTAGTAACTTATTGGCATGAAAGATGGGTTACTCCTAGAATGGATGCGCTGCAAAGCAAACTAGATGCGGAGTTAACCTAATCTCTCAGTGGACCGCCTGCCTTGATTAAAAGCAGTTCCTGAAATAATTACCGCCGATCGAGTCTTGCGGATTTCTGTACCGACTGAGGGATCGAAATTCACGAGCCAGATGCTTCCCAGTCGGTAATCGCTGCTTGCTGCCATGCTTCATCCTCATCGCTTAATTCATCACTCAGTTCATCGAGCAATAAACAGGCTTCTACCATTGCCTGCTGTTCTTGTTGTTTGCGCCACGCTTGCAATAAAAGCTCAATTAGCCGACTGCGATTTTCTACACGATCGTCAATGTAACGCACTAGCTCATCTGGCAAAGAGATAGATACTTTCATAATTATTGTAAAACTATTTATGCCACTTTCAATACTACAAATGGTAGCACAATTCTATTTACTCACCTTACGGAACAAAAAGACGACCAACGCCCATCCAGGTTTCGATATCCAGCAAGATTTCCAGAATACGATCGACACAACGATTTCGATAGACTCGATCGGCTAAAAATCTATCGGCATCTCCAATTGTAATTACAGGTAGGGAATCCACTGTATTTTCTTCTCGGATCACCTGTTCCAGGGAGTCTTCACCCTTCATGCTGCGGTTTGCAGTAAGCAAGATCATTTGATTTGCCTGAGCAAGTCGCCACACAACTCGATCGTTACTGTCGATCGACAAATTCATCTGCTTGAAGGTGACAACCCGAATTGGAAGTAGATTTAGCCAGCCTTGACTCGCAATATTTCCTAATAAAATCTCTGCATGACCTCCGAGATTGTGATCGATCAGAAAATTCATGCTTCTAGTTCGTGTTTGGCTTTCTGTTCTCGGAGTTTTGCCCAAAGAGCTTCTCGGCCGGGTTTGGGTGGCATCGCTGCAACGCGGGCTGAATGTTCGCGATTGCGTTCTTCCCAGTAATGCTGAATTTCCTTAGCTTGCCTTAAAACAATTTGATATTCTGCTTCGACTTCTGCACGATTTGCCTCAATGTATGATAAAGCAACGTTAATCTGATCGTCTGTTAAATCAAACAAGGAACGGATAAACTTCGGGGGATATTGAGCCGTCAGGTAGTCCATCACATCATAGAGAGTGATGCGCGTACCTGAAATTGTCAGTCCGCGCTCTGTACGAATAATGATTGGTTGGTTGTTGGATACTGAAACCATACCCATAGCCTCTGAAACAGTCTAGGAAATAATCCGATCGTACCTTACAAATTTGTAATGTCGTGTTTGGAGAAACCTTTGAGCAAATCCACCAGACGCCCTACACAAAATTAGCCGGATCTTGATCTCGCCGATGCTTCAGCAGAATCGGAGAACCTTGGCCATCACCCACCAAAGCCGCCGTTTCCTCCAACGCTTCCCTCAGCCGCTTGGCCGCGTATATCGACATATCGCGGGGCACATTCACCCGATCGCGCAAATACCGCAAAGCCGCATCAGAACCAGCCGGCGGCGTACAAACTTTGCCAGTCATCATCAAAGTTAAAGCACAACGCAAAGCCTCATCAAATAAATTGTCATCAGCAGGATTGACTCGAACGATGTTGCGGTGGTGCTTAATGACGCGGTGAAGTGCTTCAGCGCGCGAGGTTTCCGGTTCTGGATACATCACATCCGGCAGTCCAGCCCAAGGCCCATTATCCACGCGGGCTTTATTGAGTAGCATCTGAGGTTCGCCGTTTTCATAACACCCGCCCATCTGAGGCGGTAAATCGTGGACGTGGGTGTGAAAATCGCTCTGAGTGCCGCGATAGGTAGGGCGGGTTTCCATCGCCGCAAACCAGTCAGCAAAGCGCGGGTTTTCTTCCCGCATCGAGTAGCCTTTGTAGTAGTAAAGACTGGCATTCATCCGTTCGACGTAGGGCGTAAAGATCACATCCGCAGTGCCAAATTCATCGAGGAAATAAGGCCCCGGAGTGCTGCCGAGAGCCTTTTCTACCTCGGCGACGACGCTGATAAATTGGTTGCGGTTGTGTTGTTCTACTTTGGCTGAACTTGCTGGGTAGCACAGCCAAGAGCACCAGGCCCTAAACAGCAGTCGCTCTAACCGCCGCAGGGGTATTACTGCGGGGTTTTCCATGCCCAAACCCAAGGGGCCGTAGACTCGTTCGAGGGCGATTAAGATATCATCGCTTTCGGTGATGATGCGGCCGTCTAGTTCGATCGCCGGTAGCATTCCCGATGGCACTTTGCGCTTGTACCAACTTTCCTTTTCCCCATAGCAGAACATAGTAACTTTGTCAATACGGTATGGGATTTGTTTTTCTTCCAGCCACAGCCAGATTTTTTGGCAGTAGGGACACCAGGCGTGGTTGTCGCGGTACAGGGTGACTCGCACATCCGATTCAGTTTTACCGAAGAGGCGCAAGCGGGATTGAGCGTTGGTTGGCCCGTTGACGCGATCGACTTCAAAGTCTGTGAGGGCTTCTAATTCTGTCCAGCTTAGGGGGGTGGCGATCGTGGCGGTGGATGTCATGGGTGAATTAGTGCGGATGATGGTTGTCAGAAATATAGACTAAATGTATATCGTTTCTAAGTCGCGATCGTCCACAAGTTAGCCACCCCCTTGATGATTCGGCGGTTAAAAGAGACTGTTGAGTTTGTATGAGGGGTAATACCCTTCATACAAAGTCCAACCAATAGCGAGAATGATTATGTAATCAAAGTCACATTAAATAATCTAATTCAACTTGACATTCATATTTTGTAGTTTCTCTTTTAACCATTCCTCAAACAGAAGATTTTCCAAATCTCGCTTTAAAGCACCTTCTAACGAAGCAGGTAGCAGTTGTTCAACTTTCAACAAACAATAGCGTCCCTCAATCTGAAGCGGGCCAATAATTTGCCCTACTTGTGCATTTTCTGTGGCCTTGCGAACCATTTCTGGCATCTGAGCGCGAATAACTGGCCCCATTACACCACCTACTACAGCATCATCTACGGTGGAGTATTGTTTAGCTAATTGGACAAAATCTGCACCTTGTTCCAGTTGCGCTTTCAAATCTTCAGCAATTTCTGGATGCTGTACGACAATGCGCGAAAGGACAACCCGATCCAAATTTTCTTTATTTTGCACAAAGTGTTTTTGTACTTTTAATGCTGTGACCTTTTCTTTGAGATTTTCTTGTTTGATCCGAAAAATCACTTGCTGTTTAAGCACAGCATAATTTATTCCATTTGTCAATAGCCATTTTTGGAAACTTTCAGGGCTAGTTAATTGCTGTTGCAACCGAAATTCTAGGATAAATTGTTCTACGATATCGGCTTCCGGTTCGGGAATCTCTAAAGCTTTTATTTCGTTTTCTAACAGATACTGCTGGGCAACTTCTAACACAACTGTTGATAGTTTACCAGCCGTGCGGAGATAGTCAAGGGATTGCTCTAAGGATAAAGTTACACTGTCGATTGATAAAAAATTGTTGATGTCCATTGGAAACTGTTGGTTAATGAGGGCGGTTAAAATTGTAAGGGCGGGTTACAACTATCCGTAGTTTACCCGCCCCGCATCGATACTAGCTAACTAGCAACTTGAGCAACGTGGGATTGGTAGCCACTTGGGCAAGCGAGTTGGCGACACCTTTGAAATTGCCATCGCCTACTGCTTTGAAAGCATTGACTAAATTCTCGACACCGGGAATCATGTACATTCCTTCAAAGAAAGCATCCAAATACTTACCTTCTCTTAAGTTAACCGCAGCTTGGGCTAAATGTTCGCCTTCGGGGAATCCAGCAACTTTGAATCCTGTAGAAAGCGCTTTGATGTAGTCGCCTTGCTGCAAACTCCACGCCATGTCTACCCAATTCTTACCATCTGGGAACTTGGCAACATCAAAGCCAGTCGAGAGTGCTTTGAGATATTCGCCGTCCTTGACAGATTGCACCATATCTATCCAATTTTTACCATCTTGGAACTTGGCAACGTCAAAGCCAGTAGAAAGTGCCTTGAGATAATCACCGTCTTTAATAGACCAAGCAGCATCGACCCAACTTTGAATCGTTTGGAAATTGGAGTTTAAGAAAGCACCGATTGCTTTTCGATTCGCTTCCGCAGTTCCGCGCGTACTTAATGAGGTTGAAACATAGGGCGATACCAGTCCTAATGCGGCCAAGAACAGTGTGTAATCTAACTCTTTGTATTGGAAGGCAGGATTGCTCAATTCTACAACAGAAAGAGAAGAGAATTTAACGCCAGATGCTTTTTGTTCGCCCTTAATTTCCACACCATTCAGCACAGCCAGTCCGTGTTTTTCCCAGACAAAAGGATTAGAGTACGAGGAAAGAACGGCTTGACCGGGCAGGAATGCTTCTCCAGCCATTTGGACGATATCGCCAGATACGACGTAGTGGGTTACATTTTCTGGATTGCCTCGATTGGTGGCAAATTTAAGCGCGATCGAATCATCAATTCCGGGAGAATTAAAGGTGACGGTTTGACCCACTTTATCTGTAAATTCAGCCGCAATTGTTTGAGCTAATGCACCGCCTAAACTGTGACCCACAACATCAGGACGGCGACCTTGCTGATTTTGAGCCGCTAACCAAGCTTCGATCTCATTCTTATTTGCTTGGAATTGACTGTATCCGATGCTGATAGGATTGGCATCTTCCAAAACATCTTTTAACGTTGCGATGCCTTGCCGTTCCGTTGGGCTGCCTCCCGTACCGCGAACGGCAAGAACGGGTGGTTGACTGCCATCAATTGAAACAAGACCTACGGCATAAAATCCAGTGTTTGGATCGGAAATTACTTTGTCAACTTTGTAACGGGAGTTCAGCAATTCTTCATCGACAGCGAGTTTATTGCCCAAGGGACTGTTATTGCTAAAAGCTTGTTCGGCAATAGCAGATACTTCAGGATCTTCGTAGGCAATACCGCGAGCCAGATATTCGTATTCTTTGTGTTTTTGCGGGATAGCTGCGGGGTCTATGCTTTGTCCTGGCAGCGAGTAATCGTCTGTAATAGCATTAAAAACATTTCCGACAAATGTTCCAGCAGTGTCCAAACCAGCCGTTTCTAAACCAGCACTCAAAGCTTGCTTGTAGTCGCCATCTTTGATAGCCCAGGCAACGTCTACAAATTTGTCTGTATTGGCAAATCCAGTGGTTGATAAACCCGTACTCAGAGCTTTTTTATAGTCACCATCTTTGATAGCCCAGGCAATATCAACAAGTTTCTCAGCATTATTAAACCCTGTACCCGACAACCCTGCACTTAAAACATCCTTCCAGTCGCCATCTTTCATCGCCCAGGCAACATCTACAAAGGTGTTGGCTAGCTGATCTTTTACCTCAAGCTCTTTCAGGATATCTTTCAAGGCTGTCTTGTAGTCTTTGTTTATAATTCCCCAGCCGACATCTACTAGGATATTGACCAGCGTATCTGGAACAGCAGAGCCACCGGGTATTATACCTAGCACTCCATTGATAGCGTTCTTGACAACCTGTTTCCAATCTCCTCCAATCAGGGCAATCAATCCCTCTATGCCATTGACAACAGTGCCGACAACTGGAATTTTCTTTAAGACATCGAGGACAGCACCAACGTCTATACCGTCGAGGGTACTTTTAAGTTTGGCCGCGAGGTCATCTGCTAATTTTTTGACAGGGTTATTTTTATCCAAAAACTCCTTAAAGTTTTTACTCTGTTTCTTAAGGTCGTCAATGCTCTTGGGAATGCGATTACCTACTTCTTCAGCTACCTTACTGATAGCAATCCAACCTTTTTCCAAACTCTTTTGCACGGAATTGACAGCATTGTTAGTTTCGTTCCAAGCATCAGTCACCAAACCCGTCACTGAATTGGCAGTTGCTATAGTGGCGTTCCAGGTTGCTGCGGCTGTGTTTGTGACATAATCAGCAGCATTTACGAAACTATTCCAGCCGTTACTAATTGCACCGTCTATTGAGGTAGCAGCACTACCAACAGCATTCCAGCCATCATCAAGTTTTTCTCTAACGTAGTTAGCAGCATTCCACGTTTCCGATGCAAACTTGCTATTGAGCTGTTGTAGATAAACATCGGCATTTTGCATCGCTTGACTAGTCTCTTGGGCGACTTTATCGAGAACAGTCACCGCACTGTCAAGCGATCGCCAGGTGCTGTTTGTCAAATCTCTTGCCCACTGCGGGAAGGGGTTGGAAGAACTACCACCACCTGAACCGCCAGAATTTCCAAACAATCCTCCAACTACTGCACCTGTTACAGGATCGCCTAAAACAGCACCAATTCCTGCACCTACAACAGCACCTCCCAAACTCCAAGCGGCTCGTTCTGTAGCAATACTACTCCCTGTACTACTCCAAACTGTACCTGTCATCTTGGCTTCCAGATCGTAGTAGTAGTACAAGTTGTAGAAGTCTTTCCAGTAAGCTTCTGGGATGCTATAAGTTCTCAGAGTATTTTCAAACAGATCGAAGTTAGCAGGCTTGTAGGTTTCTGGTTCAGTTGCTTTCGCCAAATGCACCCCTGCCGCAATATTTAGCAGCCCCAAACCTGTTTTAGTATCCCAACCTGGCGTATCCAAGTCAGTCGCCGTGCGGCGAAGAATATCCATCACTTGGGTGTAGTTCAAATTGGGGTTCGCAGCCCAAATTAGAGATGCTGCACCTGTAACTTTAGCTGCTGCTACCGATGAACCAACAGCACCATTACTAGCAGTTCCCTGTGCCAAGATGTCAACACCCTTGCCGTAGTTGGAATAATCAATTTCCCCATAGCTGGAATAATCTGCCCGTTGCCAACCTTCAGCAGCACCCGCGACCAGAATATTGTCAAACTCTTTAGTTGCTTGACTTAGAGCAGACATGAGATCGTTCTGATTTCCTGTTGCGGCAACAACTAACACATTATTCTGCTGGGCATAAGTTAGAGCAGCTCTTTCTAAAGCAGTCAATTCGTGGCGCGTGACAACAATACCATCAGGTAAAGTCTGAGTCAGGTCGAAGCTGAGGTTAACTACAGAATTTGGTTGTCTTGATGCTTTGGCAGTATCAACAAACTCAATCAATGACTGTGCCCAATCGTTTGAATCAACAGCACCTCCTAGCCAAATCGGTGACTTATCATTGATGCCATCAATCCCAATGTTGTTTTTACGAGTCGCACCAATAATCTCTAGGATTTTAGTACCGTGATCGTTTCGCCACGATTCCCCAGAATCCAGCAAGGGGTTTTCGTCACCACCAACTAAATCTTTACCCAGTGTAATGCGCGAGTAGTCAATGTCTGGATTTTCGGCACTAAAACCCGTGTCAATAACGCCAATGAGTGGCAAACCGGATTTTGCATTATCGGGGGTGTTGTACCAACGACTTTCAGAGGTGGCGATTTTTGCCCAAACATCAATTTGAGCTTGAGTATCGTCAACTGAATCATTCCAAGAATTAGTAATTGCGCTATACTGATTCCAAGCATCACTCATAACCTGCTGGCGAGTGCTGTCTTGCTCTTGATAATGAGTCCAAGCATCCGCCATAACAGCATCAGTATAGTTATCCAGAGCGTAGTATTGATTCCAAGCATCGTTGATTACCCCCGTTTGATAATCATTCATGCTGTTATATTGACTCCAAGCATCATTTATCATCCCAACTCGGTAGTTATCCAAATCGCGGTAGCCGTTCCAAGCATTGCTGATAACGGCATCCGTGTAGGAATCAAAGCTGTTATACTCACTCCAAGCATTGTCCACAACTTCAACTCGATAGTCATTCCACGCCCGGTAGCTGCGGGAAGCATTATTTAAGGTTGTATTTCTGTCCGTGGCATTGTTGTTATAATCGATTACAGCATTATTCACTAGAGAGTCGCTGTAGTTGCTGAGGGCATCATACTCGTTCCATGCTGCATCTCCTACACCATATTGATTAAATTCATCTACAACATAGTTGGTACGATCGATCATCCAGTTTTCAATCCTGGCGATCTCATTCCAGTTATGGTTCGTCCATCCATACATCCAGTCGGAAACGCGATTGATTTCATTTGCCGTGTATGCTACCCAGTCGTACATATACTGTCCGCTACCCGATATTTCATTGTTGAGGTAGTTATCCCAGGCATTTATGTAGTCCGTGTTGCTGGAGAGATTTTGCCAGATATCCCAAGCTTGGTTGTATGTGGAGCTATCGATAGAAGAGATTTCTCCTTGTAAATAGTTCGTCCAAGCATTCATATAATCTCCACTGCTGGAAATTTGATTGCCTAGATAATCTACCCAAGCATTCATGTAGTTTCCATTACTCGATAGATTGTTCCCGATATCGGGAACTTGATTGTAGATAGAGTTCCCCGTATCGCTCAGTTGATTTTGAAGACTTTGTAACTCTTGCTCTCCACTTGCTTCTAATTTGGTCATTTGGGAGTTTGCTTGTTCTAGCCACTCGTTAACGACAGTTTGGGGTGTAACAACTGACTCTGTAATTGTTACTTGTACGGGGGAGGCGATCGGCCCTTTTCCCTCATCATTACTAGCTGAATTTTCTACCACGGTTGGTTGTGGGATGGAGCCTGAATTACTGTCTGCTGAAGTGGGCGCGATCGCTCCTATCTCCCCACCCTCATTTGCAACAGTTTCCCCTAAAGTTGGCTGTGTGGTGGATGTCGAGTTATTGTCTTGAGTTGAAGGGGTGATCGCTCCTATCTCCTCACCCTCATTTCCAACAGTCTCCACTACAGGTGGCGGGGTATTAGAAGCTGAATTATTATTTTGGGTTGTGGACGTGAGCTCATCGGAGTTGGTAGAAGTTACATCAGTTTCCGTTTTAGCAGGATCGGATGTTGCGGTGGCTGGAGTGACGACGGGGATATCTGATTTTGATAATTCAGACGCGATCGCGACTGAATTATTATCCGTTACTACTGCTGAATCGGAAGTTTTGGGAGTATCGGAGGCGATCGCTCCTTCATCCCCTGTGACGCTAGATGAAGACTCGGTTGTCACCACTGGCTTTTCTGACGATACTGGTGTGGTTGAGCCAGTGTCAAGCGGTGCGATCGCTTGATCTTCACTCTCAGAAGTTACCGCTGCTTTATCTGTGACAGGGGAAGTTTCCTCAACGGAAACTGATGGTTTCTCGATCGCGGGCGCGAGCTCATCGGAGTTGGTAGAAGTTACCTCAGTTTCAGTTTTAGCAGGATCGGATGTTGCGGGTGCAGTGACAACAGGGGTGTCTGATTTTGATACTTCAGAGGCGATCGCTCCTGTTTTGCTATTGTTATCTACCTGGTTATCTGTATTGGCGAAAACGCTATCATACAACTCATCTGTGACCAACTCCCCGACTTTGGGATTCTCTGGTGTGACGTAAGCTTTAGCATACTCAGTCAACGCTTTCCCCAAGTCAGTTGAACGCCACTCTTTCTTTGGATTGATGACGCTATCTATACTGACTGCGCTCCCCGTCGCCCCCCGCACCTGGAAAATAATGTCGTTGTAGTCGCTATCTGTACCTGACTTGTCTACCCGCAAATCTTCCATCACAAAGGTATTTCCTATACCCGTGACATCAGAAATTTGCCCAGTCATAAAGCTACCATTTGGGTTAGCCATTGGCAGGGAAAATAAAGGTCGCGTATCATCGCCTGTTGCAGAATTGTTGGCGACTTGCTGTAAGTTAGCTCCGTTAGGGACTAAGATAAAAGCAAACGTATCCCCTGGAAGCATTGTCAAGGTTTTAACGCCTTTATACTCACCTTGATTACGGTTGATGTCGTCAGGGAGTTCGCCATTAAATCTGGCTCCTTCAGTAGCATCGTTAATGACGACATAACCCAAATTAGAATTACTTACCGCTCTGCGTGCAGCCTCAGTAATAAAAGCATCGGAGTTTTGAGCTAATTTCTCCATCCCCTCCAGATTAAAAATCCCTAACTCTCCCTCATATGCACCTCCGTCAAACAGGTAATCAATCCCAACATTGCCAGTTTCACCAACTTTAAATACCCCCGTGTTAAATGTAAAGCTTGGAGATGTAGTGACAACGGGGGTATCTGATTTTGATACTTCAGAGGCGATCGCGACTGAATTATTATTTGTTACTACTGCTGAATCGGGATTTTTTGCAGGGGTGTTAGAGGCGATCGCTCCTTCATCCCCTGTGACGCTAGATGAAGACTCGGTTGTCACAACTGGCTGTTCTGACGATACTGGTGTGGTTAATCCAGTGTCAAGCGGTGCGCTCGCTTTATTTTCACTCTCAGAAGTTACCGCTGCTTTATCTGTGACAGGGGAAGTTTCCTCAACGGAAACTGATGGTTTCTCGATCGCGGCCGCGAACTCATCGGAGTTGGTAGAAGTTACCTCAGTTTCAGTTTTAGCAGGATCGGATGTTGCGGGTGCAGTGACAACAGGGGTGTCTGATTTTGATACTTCAGAGGCGATCGCTTCTGAATTATTATTGGTTACTACTCCTGAATCGGGATTGTTTGCAGGGTTGTTAGATGCGATCGCGTCGGAGTTGGCAGAAGTTACGTCTGTTTCGGTTTTAGCAGGATCGGATGTTGCGGGTGCAGTAGTGAGAACGGGGGTATCTGATTTTGATACTTCAGAGGTGATCGCTCCTGAATTATTATTGGTTACTACTCCTGAATCGGGATTTTTGGGAGTAGAAGTATCGGATACGATCGCTCCTTCATCCCCTGTGACGCTAGCTGAAGACTCGGTTGTCACAACTGGGTTTTCGGACGATACTGGTGTGGTTGATCCAGTGTCAAGCGGTGCGATCGCTACATTTTCAGTTGAAGTAATGGAAACGTCTGGCGTCTTAGATTGACTTGTTGCTGGCGTAACGTTTCCTTTTGACTGTTCAGTATTGTTATTTGTAGAATCGGTATCAGTCTTAGTATCTGGTAAGATACTTGTTAGTGTTTGGCTTTGAGAAGCAGAAGGATTCGTTAATGAGTCCGGTTTTGAATTATCTATTACCGCTTCGTTTACTTTTAAGCCTGTTAGGGTATCGATTCCTGTATCGGATGTACTAGATTTAGATGTTAGATCATTTGAAAAAATACTTGTTTGGGTGGTGCTAGCTACTGGCAAAACTACATTGTTAATTTCCTCGACTTTTAAATCTAAAATAGTTGGTAATATATCTTTTTGAGTCGCTGAATCGTTAGCAATAACTGAATTATTAACAGAGTGACCACTGTTTATTTTATCTGATGCTGGCACGAGTGGATTTGTCGATCCTATTACTGCATCTAGGTTGCTTTTTTCATTTTCAAGGTTAAGTGTAGCGTTGTAATTAATTAATTCGCTCACGGTATAGACCCTCTGATTTATCTAGGTTGAATGGGTAATTTTAGTTGACTTATCCTTGTCTGAATTTCAAAAAGTAAATTTTTAAGCATTGCAATAAAATTAAGCAGCTCTTGCAATACCCATTACTACCTGATAACGAAACTGCATTAGATATGCACGCTTTTGATAGCTATTACTCTTAAGTGTGAACTTGACGGGTTAAATCTATTTTGTTCAGTAATAACACCGATGCGCCGATCGCGTCTGTGAGTAAAAGTTATAAATAGTTATATCGTAGCTGCAAACTATACTGACTTTTTAAGTATAATTGCCTAAACGCCTGCAATTGTGTACAGGAATCACGATCCTTGCGTTAACAAACCGGATAATTTTAGATAAATGACTATTGAAGAAGCACTGCTTTTCCTCGACTCAGTTCTCAAACAAGAGCAT
The DNA here is from genome assembly GCF_036701245.1 of Microcoleus sp. Pol14D4. Taxonomy (NCBI): domain Bacteria; kingdom Bacillati; phylum Cyanobacteriota; class Cyanophyceae; order Oscillatoriales; family Microcoleaceae; genus Microcoleus; species Microcoleus sp. Pol14D4. The sequence goes on along the minus strand of NZ_JAUBQM010000032.1, from coordinate 17,227 downwards.
CTCAACGATGTTCACATACTGGTATTGCGGCAGACTTGGGAAGGACGCTCTTATCCAGAGATTGCCAAAAGCGCTGGTTATGATGCCGAATATATTAAGTTTGTTGGCTTTCAGTTATGGCAAGTTCTCAGTCGGGTATTCGGAGAAAAAGTCACCAAGAGTAATGTTCAGTCAGTTATGCGACGGAAAGCGCAACAGGCGCAAGTAACCGTCCCACTACCACATAGCCAAATTAGTCACAAGATAAACAAACAAATCGATCGCAGTGGTACGATCGCCGATCGAGTTACAACTGACTTAACAAAAGTCAACAAATCGATTAATTGGGGAGAGGCAATTGATGTTTCTATTTTCTACGGACGTGCAGAGGAATTAGCTTTATTAGAACAGTGGCTGATCGTCGCTCGCTGCCGCCTAGTGACGCTGTTGGGGATGGGTGGCATTGGCAAAACCTCTCTCTCTATCAAGTTAGCAGAACGCATCCAAGAACAATTTGATTATATTATCTGGCACAGTCTCCGCAATGCTCCATTAATACTAGACTTGTTAGCAGAACTGATTCAATTTCTCTCGAACCAACAGGAAACGAATTTACCGGAAACTGTGGATGCTGGAATCTCGCGCCTGATGCACTATCTGCGACAGCATCGGTGTCTTTTAATATTAGATAACGTGGAGTCAATTCTACAGGAAGAAGAACGCACGGGTTGTTATCGACAGGGATATGAAGGATACGGTCAACTTCTGCGCTCCGTAGCCGAAATCAACCATAAAAGTACCCTGCTACTAACCAGTCGAGAAAAACCGATCGGTTTGGCCGCTAAAGAAGGTAAAAATTTGCCAGTTCGTTCATTACAACTGACAGGTTTAACAACCCCAGAAGTACAGGAAATTGTCCAAGGTATTGCTTTTTTTCAAGGATCAGACTGCGAATGGGATATTTTGAGATCCCACTATGCTGGAAATCCGTTAGCCTTAAAAATGGTTGCTCCAGCCATCCATGATTTTTTTGAGAGTAGCCTGACCAGATTTTTAGAACTTTTAAATCAAGAAACTTTAGTATTTGATGATATTCGGAACCTATTAGACCGACAATTTAATCGTTTATCAGATGTAGAAAAAAAGGTGATGTACTGGCTGGCGATCGATCGGGAGCCAGTCTCGCTGGGAGAGTTACAACAAGATTTAGTTTCAAAATTAACTGTCAAAGAATTACTAGAGGTTTTAGGTTCTCTCGTTAGACGTTCTCTCATCGAAAAAACCTCAGACGGCTACACTCAACAACCCGTAGTCATGGAATACATGACGGAACGATTAATCGAAAAAGTCTGCACTGAGATAACCAGCAGCGAAATTGACCTTCTCAGAAGCCTGGCTCTTCTCAAAGCTACAGCTAAAGAATACCTTAGAGATACGCAAGCTCGTCTTATCCTTAAACCTATTGCCTATCGACTGCTTTTTACTTTTGAACGCCAGCAACTTCTCGAAAACCAACTCAAACCAATTCTGGCATCACTGCGCGATAAACCAACACTAGAAACTGGCTATGCTGCGGGTAATATTATTAATCTATTGCGTCAGATGCAGCCAGATTTAAGCGGTTGGGATTTTTCTAATTTGACGGTTTGGCAAGCTTATTTACCCGATACGAATTTGCATCAGGTCAACTTTGCTGGTGCTAATTTAGCTAATTGCGTTTTCGCCGAAGTTTTGGGCAGTGGTTTGTCAGTAGCTTTTAGCCCGGATGGAAAACTTTTAGCTTTGGGCGATACGAATGGTGAGATTCACTTGTGGCAAATGCCAGAAGCTAGGCTGCTGAGAACTAGCAAAGAATACGGCTGCATCGTGTTATCCGCTGCTTTTAGTCCGGATGGGAAAACTCTTGCTACTGGCGGTAGTAACGGGACGATTCGTTGCTGGGATGTTAGCAGTTGGTCTATCCGTCAAATATTGCAGGGAAATCATAGCAGTGTGCTGGGAGTTGCTTTCAGTCCAGATGGCAAGATGCTTGCTAGTGGCATCAGTGATGGGACTGTGCGTTTTTGGGATTGGAGTAATGGACGATGCTTGCTAACTTTGCCAGCACACAAAAGTCAGGCTTGGTGGATCGCATTCAGTCCTCAAGGTAATATTTTAGCTAGTGGCGGTGATGACGGAATACTTAAACTGTGGGATGTTGCTACGGGACAATTCCTGAAAATGTTTGAGAGTGACTGTCGTCAAATTCGATCGGTTGCTTTGAGTCCTGATGGTAAAACTGTAGCCAGTGGTGGTAATGGTTCTGCGATCGACCTTTGGGATATTAACACGGGTGAACTCGTTAGGATTTGCTCTGGACACTCACGAATAGTGGTGTCGGTTGCCTTTAGTCCAGATGGTCAGATTTTAGCAAGTTGCAGCGAAGACAGCACCGTGAGATTGTGGGAGGTGGCATCGGGTGAGTGTCTAAAAACGCTGCAAAAACACACCAGTCGGGTTTCAGCCGTCGCGTTTAATCCTGATGGCAAAACTTTAGCTAGCACTGGTGAAGACTGTACGGTGAGACTGTGGGATGTTAAAACAGGTCATTGTCTGAAAACAGTATTGGGGCAAAGCAATCCAGTAAATTCAGTAGTTTTCTCGCCCGATGACCAAACTTTAGCTAGTAGCGATCGCGCCGTGAGATTATGGAATGTCAAAACCGGGAAGTGTTTTAAAAGTATACAGGATGGACATACTAATCGATTGAAATCCATTGCCTTCAGTCCCAATGGAGACTTGCTGGCGAGTGGATTCTCTGACACTCGTGTCAAGTTATGGGATACTGCGATCGGTGAATGTCTAAAAAGTTTAGAGGGTCATTCTGCTTGGGTTTGGGGAGTTGCCATCAGTCCCGACGGTAAGACATTGGCAAGTTTCAGTGAGGACCAGACTATCAAACTATGGGAGATGAGCACAGGGCAATGTCTTTATACTTTTACTGAACATGAGAGTTGGGTGATGGGAATTGCTTTTAGTCCTTCAGGTGATATCCTGGCTTCTGCGAGTACCGATAAGACGGTGAAGTTATGGGATGTCAGTACAGGGAAAGTCTTAAGCACTTTGATGGGAAATAGCGGTTGGGTTTGGTCTGTTGCCTTTACTCCTGACAGTAATATTTTGGCAAGCAGCAACAGTGACGGTAGCATCAAGTTTTGGGATATCAATACCGGACAATTTTTGACTGCCCTAGAGGGACATGACGGTATTGTGTCATCTGTAATGTTCAGTCATGATGGTACACACTTGGCGAGTGGCGGTCATGACCAAACTGTACGAGTGTGGGATGTTAGCACGAATGAGTGCTTGCAAGTTCTGCGGGGACACGACAATTGGGTGTGGTCGGTTGCTGTTAGTCCAGATGGTCAAATTCTAGCCAGTGCCAGCCAAGATGAGACGATTAAGCTTTGGGATGCAGTAACGGGTGAGTGTATCAAAACCTTGCCTGTTCCCAAACCTTATGAAGGAATGAATATTACAGGTGTTAAAGGTTTAACTGAGGCGACTATTGCGACGCTCAAAACACTGGGGGCAGTTGAAGTAAGTTGATCGCGACTTATACCCAATCCGGGTTTACTACCCCTTTTTTTTGTATTATTTGTCATTGCGAGGAAGGAAGCGATCGCAGAGACTAAGCGATTGCTTCCTTCCTCGCAATGACGGAGGGTTAGTCATGATATTACACCCGGATTTGCGATCGGGCGACTACATTTGAGGCGGTGGGGCGTCTTGAATTTTAGCCAGTGCTGCTTTCATTTCAGGAGTTGCTAGCAACTTTTGCGTATCTGCGATTAAACGATCGCCCCAGAGGTTTTCTTTGAGATATTCTACGGTAGCATAGCGTTTGTCGAGTTTCAGAGCTGCTTCTCCCATCGCTAAGCCTTTTTCTTTGTCACCTTTGCCGTAGAGTGCCACTGCTAGAGCTAGCATTGATTCTGCTGCTTTGTTGTCGATCGCGATCGCCTGTTCCCAGCGTTTGATGGCGCTATCAACATCTCCCATTTCGTATTTGACTAATCCGATATTGTTAATAGCCGGCCACAGGTTTTTTTCTAAAGCAAAGGCTTTTTCATATTGGGCGATCGCCTGATCGAACCGCTTCAGCTTGTAAAAAGCATTGCCTAAATCAAATAATGCACCTGGAGTGTCTGGTTTTAACTTTAACCCTGCTTGCAAATATTCGACTGCTTTCTCGTAGTTCGCTTTCCGAAAGTGAGCTTCTCCCAAGACAAATTTAATTGATGGATTTTCTGGTGACAGAGATTGAGCTTGCCCCAAAGCTTCAATGCCTTTGTCAAGCTGCTCGACTTGAAGGTACAAGCTGCCTAACAAAGTCCAAGTTTGAGCATTTTTGGGGGCTAACTGTGTGGCGAGTTCGGCTCTAGGTACGGCGAGTTGGTACTGCTGCAGCCTGGCTAGCTGGACGGCTTCTTCTGCAAGGCTCAAGGCTGTTTGTTCAAGTTGGGCCGAGTCGATTTGCAGGGTGTAAGGCAGGAGTGCCTGACAGGCAGCAGGCTCGGGCATTGTCCACAAACCGAGTGCGAGTAGCAGAGATATTAAAGGAATGCGATTAGGCACTGTACAGCCCCAGAAAAAAATATAAGGGTTTCTCGATCGCCTATAATAACTCATATTTTTGAGTTTTGATATTGCTTCTTGACTCGCCACACTTCTGGGTTTTCATTTAAATACTTCTCAAATTATATTTACACTCAGGGTAGTCGTTTTTATTCACTGTTTTATAGAGCACCGATCGCCTCACTACAAACAAGCAAAATTATGAGTTATTATAAACTTGATTGAGTTAACAAATAACGCTTCGCGGTTGACAGTTAAAGAGTTACCGAATTTTGTTTCCTCTCATAAATAATACTTGATTTTTTTTATAGTTAATAAGCGAGTTGATTCCTCTCTACAAACCTGGTAAATTGTTTAGTTTCAGGAACTTGAATGCGTTAATAAACTCTGTTGAATTTTGTCTAACAATTGTGCTGCTGATAAGGAAGAAGGCAAAATTTTAGCAGATACTTCTTGCAGTAGAAAGTCGATCGCCTCGGATTCCGAATTTACAGCAGATCGATAATCCCAGACTAAAATCGGCAGTTTTACTGCCATTTGGCGCAGGTTCGATAGCGCCTGCAACATAGCGGGGGATTCTGAGGGGGCATCTCGCAAACACAGCAAAACTAAGTCAACGCTTTGATATTGCAACTGCTGCAAAACTTCTGTCCAGCAGGAAGCGATCGACCCTCGAAATCCTGCTGTGTGGATGTACTGAATCAAAGCTTGAAAGTTAGGAGTAGAAAACTGGGAATTGGGGAGGGGAATCTCGGCATTTGTCGATCGATCGCAATGTTCCAATTCTTCCGTCGGGTTTCCCCCAGAAGAGGAGTGCAAATCGGGTAAAGTCGAAATGTCAGCAAATAAAATGCTGGGCTTCCAACTCATGCCTGCAGCAACTTGAATCACTTGCCACAAAGCACTTGGCATTAACCCGGTTGGTGAAGTTTCACTGTCGTCGGGACTGCTAGTTGCTAAACAGGGAAATACCGACAATCCTTTGACTTGATTTGCCAGTTGCGTAGTTGGGGGGTCTAAAGTCACCAAGGGGAGAGAACCCAAATTTCTAGACCGACTTAACTGTTCGATAAAAGCTAAGGGGTTTTGCAGTGCACTTGTACCGTCCAAGACGATCGCGTCGGGGCGCCAAATTCTGGCCACGAGTTCTGCTTGGCCGAGGTCGTCTGCTTCTAAAACCCGACAGTAGTTGGGGTTGAGCAGTAAAGCGGAACCTTGAGAGGAACCGTTTTGCGGGCTGAGCCACAACACGGTTAAAGAACTCCTTACTTTGGGGCTACTAGCATTACTGTGACCGATCAAGTCTGCCAGCAGCCGCCGCAAAGCGGGTTCTTCCACCGGCAAGCTCAAAAAGCCTTCGGCTCTGTTGACACTGGCCCGTTCTTTTTCGCCTCTGGTGGCCGTGACGATCGCCGGAATCGATCGGGTATCCGGGTCACTCTTGAGCAGCGTCAGCACGTCCCAACCCGACAGCAGCGGCAGCAGCGGGTTGAGGAAAATCGCTTCTGGACTGAACCTGCGAGCTTTTTCCAGCGCTTCGGTGCCGGAACGGGCGACTATTACTTGGTAGCCCAAACCTGAGATGACGTTGGTTAAATCTTCGATATATTTGGGAACTGCTTCGACTATTAATACTAAACGAGAGCGAGAATTGGCGATCGGAGTCGGATATTGGGGTTTTAATAATTCTGCCTCGGCGGCTCCAGGTACCGGGACTTCTTCGCTGCTATTTCCCGGAGGATTTGGTGGCAGCAACAGGGTAAATTGAGAGCCTTGGTTTTCTGAGGAAATAAACGAAACGTCCCCGCCGTGGAGCCGAGCTAGGCGTTGAGTCAGTACCAGTCCCAGTCCGGTTCCTTGAAAGCGCCTGGTGAGGGGGCTTTCAAGCTGTTGGAATTTCTGAAAGATTAGGTGCTGTTTCTCGGCGGGGATGCCGATGCCCGTGTCCGAAACTGTGAATGCGATCCAGCCTTCCCAAACATTTACTTTCAATCCGATTTTGCCGCCGATCTCGGTGAATTTTAGGGCATTGGAAAGGAGATTAACCAACATTTGCCGCAGCCGCAGTTCGTCAGCAATTAAGTGGCTCAGTCCCGGTTCTATTTCGAGTGTAAACTCTATTTGGGCGGATGGTTCTCCGTTTGCTGTACCGTCAGTTTTGCTCGGGGCGGGAGGGTTTTTTTCTTCTTGCTGTTGCAGTTGTTTTGCTTGTTCAAAGGCTCTTTGGCAGGTTGATGCTATTTCGACTGGTTCGGGAATTAGTTCTAGCTGCCCGGTTTCCATCCGGGTCAAGTCTAATATATCGTTAACTATTGTCATCAAATGCCGCCCGCTTTTATGGATTAGTTTGGCGTAGCGTGTTTGGCGGTCGTTGAGTTCTCCGATCAATTTATCTTTGAGGAGGCTTGACAAACCTAGCACGGCGGTGAGCGGGGTTTTTAGTTCGTGGCTGATGCAGGATAAAAATTCGTCTTTTAGTCGGTTGAGGTGGATTAAATCTGCGTTTTTCGCTGCTAGTTCTTTGGCGACTAAATGTTCTTCGGTAACATCTTGGCCCATTACTAAAATTAGCTTGTCTGAGAGCGGCTGTTTGACAAATTGCCAGATCCGTTCTTGACCTTTTTGTACGGGGCACTCGCAAATGTAGGTGTCTGGTTTGCCGGCGGTGGGGCACCAAGCTGGAGCGGTTAATGTTGAGGGGGAGGCGGCAGCGTACAGGGGCAGCGGGCAACTGGTGGCTGCTGTTGAATCGCGCTCGCTCGATCTACTTGCTCCTACTAGGCTCCTGCATTCTTTGGTGATGCCCTCTAACTCCACGCTCTTGTATTCGCTTGTTAAATGGCTTGGTTTGCGGGGCGAGTGTTTACCCAAATTTGCTGCTGGTTCTGGAACTGGTTCTGGGCCTGCTCCCAGCAAAATCCGCCACGCTGCGTTTTGGCTGACTATTTGTGCGGTGGGGGTTTGCAATCTTAGGGGCAGGGGCAGTTTTTCCAGTAGTTCGACTAGGGAGTTCAGGTTTTCCGAAGGTTTCAATCCTGCTTCTAGAAAGCGCACTTGAGCGTCTAGGACCGTGGCGATTGCTTCGGAAATTGGTTTTTTTAATTCGATTTCTTTGACGGCTGTTGCCGGCTCTGTGAGGCTGCAGAGCGAGCTGCTGTTGAGTGCGGCGAATTGCAGCAGGCTCAGGCTGTCTAGCATTCCTAAAAATTGACCGCTGGCATCTGTGAGGGCGATCGGAGTGTTTGAGGAAATGCCGACGGTTTGGCGGTTTGGCCCGGCTGGGGTGTTTTGTTCCTCTGTTTGCAGGTACTGCCAGAATTCCCTGACGCTCATAGCGGCGGGTAATGCCATGACTGGTTCGATCGCGATCGGGCTTTCTGACAAAGGTTGCTGCCCGTCGTTTGTGCGATCGGCTCCCCAAGCCCAAAGGGTGCGGAGGTACACTAATCCCAGCGGCTGTAGCTGTTCGTTGACTACTGCGACTCGATCGCAGTTGCAGGAGCTGAAAATTGACTGCAGCGATTCTAGCGCAGCCGTTTGGTGGCACAGCGGCACTGGCTCGATAAAATTTTTGAGACTGGGGGTGGTGAGTGGCATAACAAACCTGAGAGTCTGCTCGCGAGAGCAGTAATATTTTTGATGCTCAATGTAGCTGCGAATTTCTGTATCTTATTAGTTTTATATCAGTTCGCTATCAGGCTCGATATCTGCACCGAGACCGGGGAGTTGGATGCCTACGCCTGATTTGAGGCGACTAGCAATTATTTTAAGGCTTAAGCTTAATTGCAGAAATCACGCTCAGGGTGCTTGACACAAAAACCACAGAGTACACTTTGATTCTTCCTTTGGTAGAAGCGCATCACTTATTTTGCGGTTAAGATTGGTTAAAATAAATATTGAGATGATTGTTAAAATGTTAAGTTTTTTGTAAAGGAGATATCAACTCTGAGCGAGCCAGCACTTTCAGGCAACTTAGGTGGTGCACCTACAGCTTTGCTTCCTCAACTGTCTATCGGTATTTTTGTCCGCTCTGAGGAAATCGCAGCCTCTGCGATCGAGCTTTTGAGAGGCGAACGCTATGCTTTAACGCACATTAAGTCGGCAGTGGAGCTTTTGGGGTTCCTCAAGCACAATTATCACCTTGATTGTTTGGTTTTGGAGGTGGATGGGGATCTGCGATCGCTTCTAGGCAAGCTGCAAGAACGATCGATCTTTTTGCCTGCTGTGATTTTTTCGCCTCACCCGCAAGATTGCAGGCCAGAAGCACCATATTCAGAGGGTTTTGAGGCCGCAGCCAGTACCCCCAACAAGAGTCTAGACGAAAGCTGTGCTTTTTTTTATCACCCTGCTGAGGTGCAACTGGCAATCGCTCGATCGAGCGAAATAGCTGCCGGTATCGATCGGGCGATCGCACAATTTCTGAAGCTTTCAACTCCGGTTCCTGTCAATTACCAATCCGTAACGGTCGATGCGACAGCCCAATTGACGGCTCAAAGTTTGCTAAGCCGACAGCAGCGACGGCTGGCGGAAAAATTACGGGAGCGATTAGGATACTTAGGTGTGTATTATAAAAGAAATTCCCAGATTTTTTTGAGAAATCTGTCGGTACCAGAGAAGCAAAAGTTTTTGGAGCAACTCAAGTCAAGTTATCGCGACATCGTTCTGAATTATTTTTCTCAAGATGCTGCGGTCAACAATCAAATAGATGAATTTGTGAATTTGGCTTTTTTTGCTGACGTTCCCGTGACTCAAATTGTAGAAATTCACATGGAATTGATGGACGAGTTTGCTAAACAGCTAAAAATAGAAGGGCGCAGCGAGGAAATATTGCTGGATTACCGTTTGACCCTGATTGACGCGATCGCTCATATGTGCGAGATGTATCGGCGATCGATTCCGAAAGAGACCTCTCAAGGTAGAAGGTAGAAGGGATTCGGCATAATTTAAGAAAGAAAAGGTAGAAGGTAGAATCTAATAAAAAAGAAAGGAGCCGACAAACGGTCGCGCGAGGGCGAGGCGGAAATTATTATAAAATAACAAAGAACAGCGGATTTAAGACAAATAACAACTACAACTAACATCTGACAACTAATACTCAACATTTAAAAAAGTTCATGAGTCCTCTGAAGAAAACCTACGTTCTCAAGCTGTACGTTGCGGGGAATACTCCCAACTCAGTGCGAGCTTTGAAAACCCTAAAGGACATCCTAGAACAAGAATTTCAAGGCGTCTACGCGCTGAAAGTCATAGATGTTCTCAAAAATCCTCAGCTAGCAGAAGAGGACAAAATATTGGCAACCCCGACGCTGGCCAAAATCCTGCCACCACCGGTGCGAAAAATTATTGGCGATTTGTCCGATCGTGAGAAAGTTCTGATAGGATTAGATTTGCTCTATGAAGAACTTCGCGAAGAAGACCTGAATTCATAAGATAATCAGGTGAGAGTAAGTCGATTTTAGATTTAAGACTTCGGTTGGCGTGAAACGTTCGGCGAGCGCTCAGTCGAAGCGTCGAGTCGTGCTCAGTCGAACGATTTTAGATTTTAGATTTAGTCAACAGATGAATCTGGGAGGTTGAACACAAGTCTAAAATTTTTATCTTTCCACGACAGGAGTACGTGGCACGGTATCGGTTTTTGGGCGGGGTCATTAGTCAGCAGTCAGCAGTAATTAGTTATTGAGCAAGAGCCAAAACTAAAAGCTGGGTACAAAGACTCATGATCGGCGGTTAATGAGTGACAACTAAAGAATACTGAGAGTTGACAAAAATCGACATGAATGAAATTAGTCAAACGGTTAAACGAGAAGGATTGGTAACGGCAGGAGTTGAAAAAATTCGCACGATGATTGAGGGTTTTGATGACATCAGTCACGGCGGAATGCCGCTCGGCCGAACCACCCTAGTCAGCGGCACATCAGGAACGGGAAAAACTTTATTTGCCGTACAATTTCTCTATAATGGAATTACCCATTTTGACGAAGCAGGAGTTTTCGTAACTTTTGAAGAATCTCCGACAGATATTATTAAAAATGCTTGCAGTTTCGGTTGGGATCTGGCACAGTTAATCGAGGAAGGCAAGCTATTTATTTTGGATGCTTCCCCCGATCCAGAAGGTCAAGATATCGTAGGAAATTTTGATTTATCAGCCTTAATCGAGCGAATTCAGTACGCCATTCGCAAGTACAAAGCCAAGCGAGTTTCAATAGATTCTGTTACCGCCGTATTTCAGCAGTACGATGCTGCATCGGTGGTGCGCCGAGAAATTTTTCGCTTAGTTGCGCGCCTCAAACAAGTCGGAGCAACTACAGTTATGACGACGGAACGGGTGGAAGAATACGGCCCGGTAGCTCGGTTTGGAGTGGAAGAGTTTGTGTCGGATAATGTGGTGATTGTTCGCAACGTATTGGAAGGAGAACGCCGCCGTCGCACCATCGAAATTTTGAAGTTGCGGGGTACAACTCATATGAAGGGCGAATATCCTTTTACTATGACTAATGACGGAATTAATATTTTCCCATTGGGGGCGATGCGATTAACTCAAAAGTCTTCCAACGTGCGGGTTTCTTCGGGCGATAAAACTCTCGACGAGATGTGCGGCGGCGGCTTCTTCAAAGACTCGATTATTTTGGCTACGGGTGCAACGGGAACCGGCAAAACGCTCTTAGTGAGCAAGTTCTTGCAGAATGCTTGTATGAACGGCAATCGGGCGCTGCTGTTTGCCTATGAAGAGTCGCGGGCTCAGTTGTTCCGCAATGCTTATTCTTGGGGCATTGATTTTGAGGAAATGGAACAGAAAGGAATGCTGAAGCTGCTGTGTACTTACCCGGAATCTGCCGGTTTGGAAGACCACTTGCAGACTATTAAATCAGAAATTGCGGAGTTCAAACCTTCTCGAATTGCTATAGACTCGCTGTCGGCCTTAGCTAGAGGTGTTAGCAATAATGCTTTCAGGCAATTTGTGATCGGAGTGACAGGTTTTGCGAAGCAGGAAGAAATAACCGGCTTTTTTACGAATACAAGCGACCAGTTTATGGGTTCTAATTCGATTACGGACTCCCATATTTCTACGATTACTGACACGATTATTATGCTGCAGTATGTAGAGATTCGAGGAGAAATGTCGCGGGCAATTAATGTGTTTAAGATGCGCGGTTCGTGGCACGACAAAGGAATTCGGGAATACACAATTACTGAAAGAGGCCCACAAATTAAAGATTCGTTCCGTGGTTACGAACGGATTATCAGCGGTTCTCCGACTCGGATTACGATTAATGAGAAGAGTGAGCTATCGCGGATTCTCCAGGGCGTGCAAGGTCAAGACGATGAGGATATTTGAGAGTTAGCAGTAATTCATCGTTGTTAAAAGTAGGTTGGATTGAGCTAGGAAACCCAACCTACTTTTAATTTGAGGAGTTTGTGAACATTTATAGCAACCGCGACAATGTTTTGGAGGTTTTTAATTGCTGAAATAGGAGCTTTTATTGCCTCTCGTACCCAATACCTATAGTTTTTACACACCAACAATACCTTCGCCCAAATCTAATACCCTGGCGATCGCAAATCTCTTGAATTGTGCTTGGAAAGGCAATACTTGCTGTACGATCGACCTCAGCTCGATTGGCAAACAGGTAGCCTTGCTGGTGTTAAAGTTATAGTAGGAGGGTGTTCTTCTGAACTAGGTTGGATTCATCGCCATGGATGTATTGCGATCGCCGAAAAAACTGGATTGATTTGGCTATGGGGCAAATGGATTTTAGAGCAAGCTTGCTGGCAATATCAGCAGTGGCTAGCAGCATGACTAATTCTGCCTAATATCGCGGTGAATCTGTCGGCACGTCAAGTCAGCCAACCGACTTTAATCGCTAAGAGCGATCGCATCCTTGAGCGCACCGATACGAAGCCAAAATATCTATAGCTAGAGATTACGGGAACGGTAATGAGGCTTAATGTTGACATTATATACCATGTTTTGAGCAAATGATCAAAGCGTGGTATTGGGATTTATGTCGATTATTTTGTGCCTGGCTATGCTGTTTTTAACAATCTGAAAAATTTTCCGGTCAAGTCGCTCAAAATTGATCCCTCACTTGTCCGCGATTTAGCCAGCGTTGGGAGCGATCGATCGCGGAATTGCCCAACCCATAGTTGTAATCACACATGGCTTAAATGTGAGCACAATTGCCGAAGGAATTGAAACCCCACCGAAATAGGAATAGTTACAAGCGAGTGCCTAGGAAATTGGGCAGCATTATATGTTGAGGCAGCCGACTATTGCTGAGGTTGCCACTCAATTAATCCGACATCCTGAATTGTTGTCTACCACTATGTGGAATCAGCAATCCTCCTTCATTAAAGTACGCAAAAGTCTTATAATTAATTTAATGCTCGTGTCGCTCAAATGACTAAAAAAATTTTCTTACGGAATAATATAAAACTGTTTGGGCAAGGCACCCAGACGATGATGTTTGCTCATGGATTTGGGTGCGATCAAAATATGTGGCGTTTCGTAACACCGGCTTTTGAGAAAGACTACAAAATTATCCTATTTGATTATGTAGGTTCGGGACAGTCTGATATTAGTGCCTACAGTTATGAACGGTACAGCGACCTCCATGGCTATGTTCAGGATGTCCTCGATATCTGTGAAGAATTAGCGTTGACGGATGTGATTTTTGTCGGTCATTCTGTCAGCAGTATGATCGGCCTTCTGTCCTCAATTAAAGCTCCTAATTACTTTAATCGCCTGATTCTCCTAGGGCCTTCACCTTGCTACATCAATGATTTACCAAATTATTACGGAGGGTTTGAGCGCACAGATATTGAGGATCTCCTCGATATTATGGAGAAAAATTACATTGGTTGGGCAAGTTTTCTGGCGCCAATGGTGATGCAGAATCAGGAGCGTCCTGAGTTAAGTGAGGAACTTGAGACAAGTTTTTGCTCCACGGATCCGGTGATTGCAAGTCGCTTTGCCGAGGTAACTTTTTACTCTGACAATCGCAGTGATTTACCCAAGGTATCAGTACCTTCACTGATATTGCAATGCGCTGATGACGTGATTGCTCCCACCGAAGTAGGGCATTACCTTCAGCGCCACCTACCTAAAAGTGCGCTACGGCTGATGAAAGCTACGGGACATTGCCCCCACCTGAGTCATCCACAAGAAACGATCGAGATGATTAAGGAGTATTTGAGTGTACCTCATACTACTTGATTTGTATGGCAAACATGACCTACCAGATAGACGAGCTACTCAACACGTCACCCTGTGGATTCATCTCGTTTGCTGACGATGGTACGATCGTAATGGTCAACGCCACATTACTGCAATTACTCGGATACGAAACCGATGAACTGCGGGAACGGAAAATGGACTCCATTCTGCCAATGGCGAGCCGGATTTTTTTTCAAACCCATTTCTTCCCCCTGTTGAAGCTCGACGGTAAAGTAGAGGAAATTTACTTCTCATTAAGGTCGAAGCAGGGTAGTGATATACCTATGCTGATCAACGCTGTGCGTCGGAATCAGGGAGGAAACTTTGTCAACGATTGCATCTTGATCTGTATCCGCCAGCGTATCCTATACGAAGGTGAAATTCTTAAAGCAAAAAAAGCTGCCGAGGCAGCTATTCTCGCCCAAAAGCAAGCGGAAATAGCTTTGCGGAAACAGTACGACAAGGCTATATTACTTCAAGAAATTACTCAACACATCCGTCAATCTCTTGATTTGTCTACAATTTTTGAGATTGCTTCCCAGGACATTCGCCTGTTTCTTGATGCCGAGCGCGTCGGCATATTTAAGTTCGATCCTGACAGTAATTTTGGATATGGTGAGTTTGTTTCAGAATCCGTAGGCGAAGGATGTAAATTGGCAAGCAAAAATCTCTTGAACGACCAGTGTGGTGGTGAACAATATCCTAATTCATATCAAGAAGGAAGAATGAAGGTAGTTGAAAATATCAATAATATTGATCTTCAACACTGTTACCGCGCTCTTTGGAAACAATTTCCGGTTCGGGCTAATTTAGTGGCGCCGTTGCTCAATGGACAAGACTTGTGGGGGTTGTTATGTATTCATCAATGTTCTGCTCCTCGGCAATGGGAAGAATTTGAAGTTGACCTTGTTAAACAGATTGCTAATCAGTTAGCGATCGCCATTAAGCAAGCGGATATTTTTCAGAAGTTGCAGAAGGAATTGGCAGAAAGGCAGCAGGCCCAAGCGCGCATGAGAGAAATTAATCAACAACTGGCACTCTCTAACGAAGAGCTAGCCCGCGCTACTCACCTCTTAGAACAAGTGGTAAATATTGATGGGTTGACTCAAATTGCTAATCGCCGCTGTTTTAATGACCGCTTAGAGCATGAATGGCAGCGGCTATACCGAGAACAAAAACCTATTTCTCTTTTGTTGTTTGATGTGGATTATTTCAAACGTTATAATGATTGCTACGGTCATCAAATGGGGGATAGTTGTCTGTTCAAACTTGCTCAGACTGTACAAGAGGTGGTGTACCGTCCAGCGGATTTGGTGGCGCGTTACGGCGGAGAAGAATTTGCCATCATTTTGCCTAATACCGATCTTGAAGGAGCGAGTTCGGTGGCCCAACGGATTCACGCTGCTATTAAAGCTTTACATATTCCTCACAAAACCTCTGATGTGAGCGATGTAGTTACTATTAGTATGGGTATCGCTAACTTGATTCCGATTTCGGAACTATCATCGGCTGACTTGATTGCGATCGCCGATCGTTCACTGTACCGTGCCAAGCAACAGGGGCGCAATCAGTCGGCGACCTGCGACTACAGCGGCGATTCGATTTTTGACACTGACGCTTAAATTAAAATAATTGAGACCGAGGACAAAAATTTGTCCCCGGTCTCTCAAAATCAGTCATTTTATAAATTTAAGTGAGCACGGAGGGATTTGAATCAAAGCCTCGCTCTTGAATTACGAATTTCCGTCGTTCTAGCCATTTTTTGCACCCACTCTGAAAGTCTTGTTTTTGATTTGAGCGAACACTGAGCGACGTGCTGTAGGCTGAGTGCATCAGTCAAACTCATCACTATCAGAGTAGGGAGCGAAAGATGAGCGAAAAATCAAATCCAGTCACAGCGAGTACCACCGCAGACTACCTTGTCGGTTACGAGCGGATTCTAGACTACTTCCAACAAGCACAGAAAGAATGTCCCAAGGGGGTAGGGCTAAAAAGAGACAGGAAAGCCAGCGGTGGTTACATAACGCTGCAATTCAAGTTAGGTGACAAGCGGGTCAACAAAACTTGTGGGTGCTACCTGACGATGCAAGGTATCACTGATGCTCTGAGGAAAGCTCATCTAGTTGCTAGCGCTTTGCAATCCTTCTCTAGCGAGAGTCGATTTTTAGCCTGGTATGATGATGTTATTTTGGATAAAAACGTTATCACAAATGATTTGATGACGTTTGGTGAGGCGATAGCAAAAGTAGAGAAAGAATACTGGGAGGGACGTACTAAACGCCGTCAACAACGTGACAGGAATAATGCTAGCCATCAAAGCTCTTGGGGATGTGTTTACGGACAATATTTTAAACTGTTGCCCCGGGAGGCGATTATAAACTTAGCGGATATCTTGGCTGTCGTTCACATTAAGAAGCAGGGAACTAAATGCTTCAAGAACTGCTTGTGTGCCATGAAAAAACTAGCTGAGACTATTGGCGATACTGAATTGCTGGGTAGACTTAAAGAGATTGACGGTACACAGACAGAATTTCGAGAAGACCTTCAAACTTTATCAGTGGATGATTTTCTCAAGCTTCGCATTCAGGTTCTCAGTGTCTCAGATGATAAGCGATACCATCTGGAATCGCGCAAGCGGTGGCTGTGGGTATTCTCGATGCAGATGGTATACGGCTTTCGAGTTCACGAAGTGTTTGCTATTCAGAACATCGACAAACCTTTTAAAACAAAGGATGGCGTTATTATCCCGGCACTGATTGAGCCAAGCAATACAAAGATGATTGCTGTAGTGGGTGATAGGACATTACTCGATACGACGACTAAAACTGGTTACCGACTGTGTGTGCCGATGCTTCCCCCTACTCATCTTGACTTGATAGAATGTTTAGAAATTAAGTCAGGTAAATTGCCTGAAATTGGCACACTATCAAGTAATCCAAAAACAATTGCTGGACTGTATAGTGACCGCGCCCAAAATATTTTAAGAAGATGGAATAAAGGTTTTACCCAAACCCACGCTTTGCGCCATCTCGCTAATCTCAGCGGTCAAATGGCTGGGATGTCTCAGGAAACAAGAGCTAAAAGTTTGGGGCATTCACCACAGATGAATGAAACTGTTTACAAGCGTCGCGCTAACACTGAGACAACAATTGATTTATTAACTCAGTCTGCGAAGGAAGCTATTCCTTTAGGGAGTGCAATTGAGGTTCTTAAGCAGTTGGGAAGTGATGTAAAAAATGTCAAACTGCTAGCTGCTATTTACGGCATTACACCCCACGAAGTTATGGAGTTGCTTGCCGAATAATTTGAAACAAAACTTTACAGTCTCTGTGTTGACAAGCATTACTCACAAGTTAAGCTAAAAGCACTATTGTCAATGAGTAAAATTACTCATCTTTTACCTGTTGACCCAATTAA
>NZ_JAUBQM010000031.1:0-65801 GCF_036701245.1 Microcoleus sp. Pol14D4 | reverse complement strand
TCGGCCTTTTCGCTCATCTGACTACATTACCATATTTTTCGGCTCTCTGCGGAACTATTTTTTACCTGAATCCTTACGTTAGACCCTTGCTAAGGATGGGAGTAAAAGTTTCTATAATCCCACATCGAGTGGCTTGTTTGTATGTGATAATAACGGGATATTCCCCGCGAAATTGGCAGGCTCAACACCTGTTTTTGACGGTTTTGAAAAATGATGCCGTTCCTGTGCCCGATCGCACTTCTGCGATTCCTCAACCGCTAGCCACCGTTATCGATCGCGCTTTAATTGACAATCCAGAAATTTATTATAAAAGTGCGGCGGAATTTAAACAAACCCTATTCAATAGTCTATCGTAAATTATGGTTCGACTACCAATAGGTTTTCAGAAACCCGGTTTCTTGAAGAAACCGGGTTTCTTTGTATTCTCAATCTGCCATCACCGACAACACATAATCTCCTTGATTTACTGAGTGATTGGTCGAAACATCAAAAATGAAAACATCCGACTCAGCACAAACATCAACCAAACTCGGAAATTCCCCATTCTTATTAAAGCTGAGAATTTGATAAAGCCGATCGCCCTTTTTGACACAACTCCCCAATTGCACTCGGTTTTGAATCATCCCGCCCGCCGGCGCGTAGTATTTGAACACTGAATTCTTGGGGGTAAAAATAACTTTATGCGCCGCAGTTTCCGGGAGAGGAAATCCATCTATTTTCAATAAACCCTTACTGGCTAAGTAATTTTTGATGCCCCGCAAGCCATTCGCCACCGACTCGGGATTCATTTCCATCCCCGAACCTAATTCTAAAGTCCAAGCTTCCACATCAAATTGGATCGCACTTCCCAACTCGGCCAAAATCTTCTCCAAAGCCAGCCAAGGCTTGAGAAACGCCTCGTCAAAAGCATCGCCGTCGTACTCGTTCATCAAGATTGCGCGATCGAGCAAAAAAGCTTTTGCACTCTCCTCGCGGGAATTAAAACAGTAAAGGTAATCTAAACTTTGATTCGTAGAACTGTGCAAGTCCAGCACATAGTCAGCATCCAAACACAAAGATTGTAGCTGATATCGGTAAAGTTCGCTGTAGGGGCAGCAACTAGGAGCGTTAATTTTTTCCAACTCTTTCGCAAAACTCAAAGCAATCGCTTTTCTGTAATGAACTTTGACAGTATCGGCATTGAGATGGATGTGAGACTTAGCAAAACCCAGAATATCTTCCCCTTGTTTTTCAAAATCCCAGAAAATCCGGTTCCAATTTACCCCATCATAAAGATTGTAGCGGCCTGGGGAAAAATGATGCGATCGCTGGCTGACACCCACAGGATTGCAAACAGGAACTAGCCAAATTTCCCCGCTTAACTGACTGCTGTCCAAAGACATTAAAAACTCAATTAATTGGTAAATCACAGCATTACCGCTAATCTCAGCGCCGTGGAGGTTAGATTGGAGATAAGCTTTTTTGCCGGGAATCGCACCTTGAAACTGATAGACTTGCAGTGAAAGCCGATCGCCAGAAGCAAGCTGCATCACAGGAATAGTCGAAATAACTGGAATCATAGAGAAGGAAGAAGGAAGAGGGAAGAAGGAAGAGGGAAGAGGGAAGAGGGAAGAAGGCAAAAATTTCTTCTGTCAAGTGTCAACTGCCACCTGCCAACTGCCAACAGACTTATTCCTTCATAGCCGATTTGGTGGCGAAGGTTTAAAATCAGTACAGTCCTCTGCTGATTTGCTTGTAGCAAGATTTCAGCATACTTACCCTGCAACCTTATAATAATCCTTGTGCCAGACACTGCCCAGAACCGCCCAGAGCTGGATCTGAAGACCATATTTCCATTCGAGCTAGATAACTTTCAGAGAGAGGCGATCGCCGCCCTCGATGCAGGTAAATCTGTTGTCGTGTGTGCTCCCACAGGCTCTGGGAAAACGTTAATCGGGGAATACGCCATCCATCAAGCACTCTCCAGGGGGCGGCGCGTCTTCTATACCACTCCCCTCAAAGCTCTTTCTAACCAAAAGCTGCGCGACTTCCGCAGTCAATTTGGAGACGACAACGTAGGTTTGCTCACGGGCGACATCTCCGTCAATCGAGATGCGCCGATTTTGGTGATGACTACCGAAATATTTCGGAATATGCTCTACGGTACGCCGATCGGAGAAGTCGGCACTTCCCTCACCGGAGTCGAAACCGTGGTGCTCGACGAGTGTCACTACATGAACGATCGCCAGCGCGGTACCGTCTGGGAAGAATCGATCATCTACTGTTCGAGCGAAATTCAACTGCTGGCCCTCTCAGCAACCGTTGCCAATAGCGACCAACTCACAGACTGGATTAACAAAGTTCACGGGCCCACAGAGCTCGTCTACTCAGACTTTCGGCCAGTGCCGCTGCAATTCCACTTCGCCAACCAAAAAGGGATATTTCCCCTGCTAGACGAGACCGGCAAAAGAGCGAATGTCCGGTTAGTCCCCAAAAAGAAGCAGCAAAAAGTAGAAAGAGGCAGCATCCCCACTCCGAGTTTGACCGATGTTTTGGCCCGGTTGGACGATCGAGATATGCTACCAGCAATTTACTTCATCTTCAGCCGTCGCGGGTGCGACCAAGCAGTCGCAGAAGTCGGCAATTTCTCCCTGGTTAACGAAGCCGAAACAGCCGAACTCAAACGCATCATTGACGATTTTTTACAGCGAAACCCAGAAGCAGAACGCTTCGGTCAAAAAGAAGCACTTTTAAAAGGCATCGCCGCCCACCACGCAGGCATTTTGCCCGCTTGGAAAGGTTTAGTAGAAGAACTCTTTGGCAGAGGTTTGATTAAAGTCGTATTTGCCACCGAAACCCTAGCAGCCGGGATTAATATGCCCGCCCGCACCACAGTCATTTCCACCCTGTCCAAGCGCACCGACAAGGGACACCGACTGCTAAACGCTTCAGAATTCCTGCAAATGGCCGGTCGGGCTGGTCGGCGGGGCATGGACAAGCTGGGGCACGTCGTCGCAGTTCAGACGCGCTTTGAAGGCGCAAAAGAAGCCTCTTATTTGGCAACAGCCAAAGCCGACCCCCTCGCCAGTCAGTTTACGCCCAGCTACGGCATGGTGCTGAATTTGCTGCAAACTCACACTCTCGACGAAGCTCAAGAGTTGGTAGAGCGGAGTTTTGGTCAATACCTGTCTACCTTGTACTTGCAGCCGCAGCAAGAAGAATTAGATCGATTGCAAACAGAATTGGCGGTGCTCGAACAGTCCCTGGCGGCTGGAGGCAATGTCTCCACCCTGGAAAAAGAGCTCGCCCATTACGAAAAATTGCAGGGAAGACTCAAAGAAGATAAACGTTTGCTGAAAACTTTATTGCAGCAAGCTGAAGAAGCCAGATTTAAGGAGATGTCCGTAGCTGTGGCTTTTGCAGTGCTCGGCACGGTTATGAGTCTCAAAGGTAAGCACGTTCCGACAGCCAAACGATCGCACACAAATCCTGTACCCGCCGTACTGGTTGCCAAAATCGCAGGTTCCGGCCAAGCACCAAATTTGGTGTGCTTGGGCAAAGATAACCGCTGGTATGTCGTCGCCATTAGCGATGTCGCTACCCTGCACGCCGAATTACCCCGCTTGAGTGTTGCAGATACCTTGAACCCGCCGTCGGAAATGCCCCTGAGACTCGGCCAGTGCCGCTTGGGAAATGAAGAAACTGCTTCAATTGCTGCATCGATCCCACAATTGCCGGCACCGGAACCGAGCCCAGAGGCGATCGAGCAACAGCGGAAAATCGCAGCCCTAGAAGCTAAGCTAGAAATTCACCCGGTTCTAGAATGGGGCAATCCCGGTACTTTGCTCAAACGCCAGCGCCGCCGGGAAGAATTGAAAAAAGAAATCCGCAAAAGCGAACAAGAGTTAGAAAAGCAGCGAGCTCGCTACTGGGAGCAATTTCTCAACTTAATCGACATCTTGCTGAATTTCGGCTGCTTGGAAAGAGTAGTTTCGGCACATGGAAACCGAGATGACTCCTCCGACAGGTTGGTGCCCACAGTCTTGGGCCAAGCTTGCGCCGCCATTCGCGGCGATAACGAACTGTGGCTGGGTTTGTCCCTGATGTCTGCGGAATTTGACGAACTCGACCCCCACCACCTCGCTGCTGCTTGCGCGGCCTTAGTTACAGAAGTTTCCAGGCCCGACAGTTGGACTCACTACTCGCTGTCGCCGGAAGTTTTGGCACCTTTGGACAATCTGCAAAAAGGCTTGCGCCGCCGGTTGTTTCAAGTTCAGTACCGTCATGAAGCTGCAATCCCGATTTGGCTGGAACGGGATTTAGTGACTTTGGTCGAACAGTGGGCTCTGGGTGTTGAATGGCTGGAACTGATTAGCCATACGAGTTTAGATGAAGGGGATGTGGTGCGGATTTTGCGCCGGACATTGGATTTCTTGTCTCAGATTCCTCACGTTCCTCACGTC
Organism: Microcoleus sp. Pol14D4; assembly: GCF_036701245.1. Classification (NCBI taxonomy): domain Bacteria; kingdom Bacillati; phylum Cyanobacteriota; class Cyanophyceae; order Oscillatoriales; family Microcoleaceae; genus Microcoleus; species Microcoleus sp. Pol14D4. The sequence goes on along the minus strand of NZ_JAUBQM010000031.1, from coordinate 61,359 downwards.
TCGGATTCTTTGCGGAGGAATGCTTGTCGGGCGATGCAGTTAATCGATCGATTCCCGGTGAATGAAGCTGCAACGCCAGAAAATAGTTGAGTGTTGACTGTTGACAGTGGGCTGTAAGCATTAGTGTCAAGTTAAGCCTGAAACCATGTCTAAATCAGGGTTGTAGCCGAGTCTAGATCCCCCTAAATCCCCCTTAAGAAGGGGGACTTTGAGCAGACTCCTGTCCCCCCCTTATTAAGGGGGGTTAGGGGGGATCTAGACTTCGCTACAAACAAGAGAGACGGTCGGTTTAACGTGTTTGTTGACACCAACGGGCTGTCAACTGTCCCGCATCTAAATTGTATTTTTGGTTTTTCAAGCAAATGCACCCACATTTAAATCCAAAATCTAAAATCCAAAATCTAAAATCGCTCGATCGCACTTTTTCCTGATTCAGGTTGCAGGCCAGGATAGAAAATTGTATGGTGCGGATCGATCGCTCTTAATTGTAATTGAATTTTTCTCAAGCGGTGTGGTGAGTAATTCTCATATTTATGCAACAAATCAATAAGCCCGATCAAATGCCTGATGCCTGCTCTCAGGCTCAAAAAATTCGCTTTTTCACTTTCTTGCAAAGAGTCTTAATTGGCACTCTAGCAAGTACATTACTCAATCTCTTTATTTTATTTCCCTCTCCGAGTTTCGCAGAAGTAGTTCTGGGCGTTGTTCGCAGTTCCGAGAATTCTCCCGATTGGGTGAAGATTACCACGCGCCTCTGGGAAAGCGGCATTGCTTACAAACCAATCAATCTCGAAGAAATCAAAAATGTGGCGGATTTAGCAGGCGTTAACGTGCTGTTTTTGCCCAACATTGAAACTTTGAGTCCGGCGCAAATTAAAGTTTTAGAAGCTTGGGCATCCCAGGGCGGCCGCTTGATTGCTTCGGGCCCCGTCGGCCGCAGTTCTCCGGCCTTGGTGCGCCAATCTTTGCGATCGCTCCTTGGGGCCTATTGGGCTTTTCCCTTAACCCAGCCTGCAACCCCGCAACCGCGCAGCCGCTGTCGGGATCTGGCTTGCACTACTTCTAGCAGTTGGATGCCACCCGAACAAAAAAATGCCTCAGTCCAAGGCGGTGTCTTAATTCCGGCTGATGCGAACAGTCAAACTATTGCTACTTGGAAAGATAGTTCCGGTTCCTCTGCAGCCATCGCAACCGATCGCGCTACCTACCTCGGCTGGCGCTGGGGTAGCGACGGTTCGGCAAATGTAGATAAGGCTTGGCTGCAAGCCTCGCTCGCCCGCTGGGGAGGCACGATCGCTTCTGGACCTGTAGCGCCGCCCACTGCTGCCGCGACCCCACTGCCAACTCCCCCCTCAAGAGTCACTAGAAACAGCCCTAGTTCGCCGCGTACTACCCCGCTGAGCCGACTTTCTCCATCGGGTGCGCTTCCAGATCCAGTTCCTGCAACTTTTACAGATCCTTCGGATCAGTCGGCCCCGCCGGGCTTGGACGTGCAGGCAAATTCCAATAAGCCGATCGTCAGCATTGAAGCGTACTTGATGCGCCAAGAACTCACCAACCTCCTCGGCAGGTTTGAAAGCGCCCTGACAGCAGCTAATTCAGCCAATACCGCCGTCAATCTCAATGCTGCTACCACCCCTCAACTGGTGGCTGCAGAACAGGGGGGCGGCGGCCCTGCAGCCAGTCGCTTGACTATTCTGCAAGCGAGCAGGACGGGGGCGATCGCCCAAGCGCGGCAGGTTTTGCAAACTTTTGACCAACTCCTGCAACAGCAAAACTACGCGGAGGCTAGAAAGCAGTGGGTGGAAGCGCGACAGTTGCTGTGGCAAAATTACCCGAAGGAAGGACAGCGGGTTGGGGCGGAAATTCGGGCCGTTTGGCTCGATCGCGGTACGATCGTCGCAGCGCGATCTGAGCAGGGTTTGGCCGCAGTGTTCGATCGGCTCGCCGCCGCCGGTATCAATACCGTTTTCTTTGAAACTTTGAATGCCGGATATACGATTTATCCCAGTCAAGTTGCACCGCAACAAAATCCCCTGACTGTTGGCTGGGACCCGCTGGCATCTGCGGTTAAATTAGCCCACGAGCGAGGCATGGAACTGCACGCTTGGGTTTGGGTTTTTGCCACAGGAAATAAGCGCCACAATACTTTAATTGGCAAGCCTAGTTCTTATCCCGGGCCGGTGCTTTCCGCTCATCCACAGTGGGCAAATATTGACAATAAAGGACGCACGCAACATCCTAACGACGGTAAGTTTTATCTCGATCCTGCTAACCCGGAAGCGCGGAATTATGTGCTGCAAATTGTCAGCGAAATTGCCAACAACTACAAAGTAGATGGGGTACAATTAGACTATATTCGCTATCCTTTTCAAGATGACAATGCGAATTTTACTTACGGTTACGGTATTGCGGCGAGGCAGCAATTTAGGCAGTTGACTGGTGCAGATCCGGTGAATATTTCGCCCAGGGACGGCAGTTTGTGGCGGCAGTGGGTTGAGTTTAAAACTAATCAAATTAATAGTTTTGTAGCTGAAGTTTCTCAGCTTTTGCGGCAGAATTATCCGCGCACAATTCTGTCGGTGGCGGTGTTTCCGCACCCGGAAAGTCAGCGGATTTACAAAATTCAGCAAAATTGGGAAGTTTGGGCTCGTCAGGGCATTGTAGATTTGATTGTGCCGATGACTTATGCTTTGGATACGAACCGACTTCAGCGCATCACCGAACCTTTGGTAAAGGAACAAATTCTGGGTTCGGCTTTGATTTCTCCGGCGGTTAAGTTGTTGACTCTCCCGGAAGTTGTGGCGATCGACCAAATTCAAGCTTTGCGCGATTTGCCGACTGGGGGCTATGCTATTTTTGCCGTGGAAAGTATCAGCAGCGGGATGCAGGGGTTTTTTAACCGCACTCAAGGCCCGCCGGTGCGTTCCACTTCTGCTGCGGAGCCGATTCCTTACCGACAGCCGTTTGCGGCGGCGGCTTCGCGGTATACTGCTCTCAAGCAGGAATGGAGTTTTTTGTTGGCTAACAATCAGTTGCGGGTGTCGGAATCTGAACTAAAAGTTTTGCAAAGTCGATCGGATGAATTGGCGCAAGCTTTGAGCAAATTGGCGGCAAATCCTTCAACGGAAAGTTTAGCAACTGCTAAAAGATTGTTAAGAAGTTTTCAATCTCAATTTCAATCTTCGATGCGCTTGCATTCGGCAGAAAATAGCTATCAAGTTCAAACTTGGCAAAATCGTTTGGAGAGTTTGGATATGCTGTTACGTTACGGCGAAAGGATGGAGTTGAATCGCAGGTAAATGCAGGTTTTTATGGTGCGCGCGGCTGTGGATAGGGCGATCGTACTCTCCCTTTCCGCAGAAATACGCTATAGTAACTTAAATTCATACCTGTACTGTTGTCAGTAACTTACAATCCCAGTTCTGCGCTCATAGTAATTTCCATTGCCTGGAATAAGTAGGCGGTGTACATGATAAAGCACTTTTCAAGGAAGCGCTTTATCATGTCAAGTCGAACAATCACAATAGACTTGAATTGCAGGTATGCGCTCTCCTATCTTGAAACACCTCTGCGTTGCATCTGCGTTGGATATGCGCTTTATTTCTCAATACCAAAAATTTATGCAATAAGCCTAATAAACTTGGGCGATGAACCCGGTTTCTACGAAAAAATTCTGGTTAAATAACGAGAAATCCAGAAAGAAACCGGGTTTCTGAGGTCACGCACTCCAAAGAAATAAACTCCGCTTTTTAACATTTATCAATTACCAATTACTAATTACCAATTACCGATTACAAATCTGTACCTCACTCACTTGATAATTGCCAGAGAATGAATATGGTTCCTACACCGCTCAATCGCTTTGTTGCCAGAATTATCGGCAAAGTTCCATTACAAACTGTGCTAGTAGTTCCTTTTTTAGTGCAAATTGTCGGCATCGTAGGAGTTGTAGGTTGGCTGTCGTTCCAAAACGGTCAGCGGGCGGTCAACGATGTTGCCGCTCAGTTGCGGGGAGAAATTAGCGATCGCATCAAAGACCGCATGGAACATTATATGTCAATTCCCCACATAGTCAATCACCTGAACGTTCAAGGAATAAAATTGGGGCAGTTGAACCTAGAAGACAGCCAAAAACTAGAACATCATTTCCTCGAACAAATTCAATATTTTGATTCGATTAGCATCATTTACACAGGTAAAGAAAATGGAGAACATTCGGGAGCAATCCGCACTAAAGAGCGGACTTTGATATCTGCTGCCGACAGATCTACTGGCAATAAATTAGCTCGGTATACTGCTGACTCTCAGGGAAACCGCTTTCAATTAGTGCAAATTTCACCCAATACTTACGACCCGCGAATTCGACCTTGGTACAGAGCTGCCGCTGCCGCAAAGAAACCAATTTGGACTCCAATCTATACAGATTTCTTGACTGGGGAACTGGCAATTACTGCTGCTATGCCTATCTACGATGACGCTGGCAAGCTGATAGGAGTAGCTGGTAGCGATGTGCTGTTTTCTCGCATCAAAGAATTTCTCGTCAGCCTCAAAATTGGCAAATCGGGACAAACTTTTGTCATGGAGCGATCGGGGATGTTAATTGCCACTTCAACGGCGAGCGCAGAATTTGTGGTGGAAGGTAAAGAAACAAGACGCATCAAAGCTTCAGAAAGCGACAATCCGGTAATTAGACAAACCGCACAGCATTTAGATAAACACTACGACAGCTTAGCTAAAATCAATAGTTCTCAACAGCTTACTTTTGATGTTGACCGCAAGCGAAACTTTATTCAGGTAGCTCCTTTTAAAGACGATCGAGGGTTGGATTGGCTGATTGTAGTAGTTGTACCCGAGTCTGACTTTATGGAGCAAATTAACCTCAACACGCGCACGACTTTTTTACTGTCGCTTGCAGCTTTGATGGGGGCGACAATCCTGGGAACTCTTACTGCTAAATGGGTTGTTCAGCCGATTTTAAGATTGAATGCAGCGGCGAAAGCTTTGGCGCGGAATAAATGGGATACAAAGCTCACTCTAAATCGCGAAGATGAACTCGGAGAACTTGCAACTGCTTTTAACAGCATGGCAGAGCAATTGCAGCATTCATTTACTTCCCTCTCAGAAAGCGAAAGCCGACTCAAACAATTTCTCAATGCAGTACCGCTAGGGATTTTTATTGCAGAGCCAAACGGTCAACCTCACTACATTAACCCTACAGGAGAAGAAATTTTATCTCAAGGAATTGTGGCAGCAGATGCCGAAAAATTGCGCCAATTATACAGAGTTTATTTAGCTGGAACTCAGGAAATTTACCCGGCGGAACGCGACCCAATTTTAAATGCTTTGCAGGGCAAAAGTGTAACAGTTGATGACATTGAAATCTTCTCCAATAACAAAACTGTTCCCCTGCAAGTTTGGGGGACTCCTATTTACGACTCCCAAGGAAATATTATTTACGGAATGTGCGCTTTTCAAAATATTACGAAACGGAAACTAGCGGAGAAGTTATTAAGGGCATACAACCAAAATTTAGCAGTGCAAGTTGCACAACGCACCGCCGATCTTGCTAAGGCAAAAGAAAAGTTTTCCAAAGCTTTTCGTTCGAGTCCGAATGCGATTACAATTACAAGAATTCGTGACGGTTGCCACCTAGAAGTTAATGATAGTTTTTGCCGGATGATGGGCTACACCCAGGAAGAAATTATCGGTAAAACAGCGGTAGAACTAAATTTTTGGGCGAGTTTGAAAGAGCGTGACCGCATGATTCAAATGTTAAAAGACAAGACAGCAATTCACAATTATGAGCTGAGGTTTCGCAATAAAAATGGTACAGAAAGAACGGCACTGCTGTCGATAGAAACCATCAATATTGACGGAGAAGCTTGTTTTTTGTCTATTTCTAGCGATATTACCGAGCGCCAAAAAGCAGAAACTGCCCTCCGGGAAGCAGAAGAAAAGTACCGCAACATTTATGAAAATGCTTTGAATGGAATTTTCCAAACTGCTATTGACGGGAAATACATCAGCGCTAACCCCGCTTTAGCTCAGCTTTATGGTTACGAATGCCCCGCAGAATTAATAGCAGCACAGCCGAATTTCAATAACCAGCTTTACGTGAAACCCAACCGCCGCGACGAATTTGCAGCGCTGATGACCGAGTGCGGGATACTATCAAACTTTGAATCGGAAATTTACCGCAAAGATGGCAGTATAATCTGGATTTCGGAAAATTGTCGCGCTGTCTGCGATGAAGCAGGAAATTTACTTTACTACGAAGGTTTTATTAAAGACATTACTGATAACAAACAAGCTGAAATAAAAATGCAGCAGGCGAAAGAAGCGGCCGAAGCAGCAAATAAAGCTAAGAGTACCTTTCTCGCCAATATGAGCCACGAATTGCGATCGCCCCTGAACGCGGTCATCGGCTTTGCTCAAGTCCTGATTCGCAGTCAAACGTTATCTCAGGAAAATCAAGAAAATGTCGGAATTATCCTGCGGAGTGGCGAACATTTACTGGCTTTAATTAACCAAGTTTTAGATTTATCAAAAATCGAAGCCGGACGCACGACGCTTAATGCAAAAAGCTTCGATTTGTACCAATTAATCGACGATTTAGAAGATATGTTTGCTCTCAAAGCTGAGCAAAAAGGTTTGCAACTAATCTTCGACACAGACGCAGAAGTTCCCCATTACATTTGTACTGATGAAGTTAAATTGCGGCAAGTCTTAATTAATTTGCTCAATAATGCGATTAAATTTACCTCTGAAGGGAGAGTGTCGGTGAAAGTCAAAGGAGGAAGGCGGCATATACATAAAAACAGCACTGACCAATTGCCCGGCCGCTACTGGCTGCATTTTGAAGTCCAAGATACTGGTGCAGGCATTGCGGCTGAGGAAATCGATCAGTTGTTTGAAGCATTTGTGCAGACGAAAACAGGTAAAGATTCTCAGGAAGGAACGGGTTTAGGTTTAGCTATTAGCCGCCAGTTCGTGCAATTAATGGGAGGTGAAATTACTGCGAGCAGCGATATCGGAAAGGGTGCATTATTTCAGTTTGATATCCAAGTTAATCTGGTTGAAGCTAGTGATATTGAAAGCAAAAAAACTCAACGTCGAGTTGTTGCCCTCGAACCGAATCAGCCGAGTTATCGCTTGCTAATTGTGGACGACAAACCTTTAAATCGCCAACTGTTAGTAAAACTTCTCAGTCCACTCGGATTTGAGTTGAGAGAAGCAAATAACGGTAAAGAAGCGGTTGATATTTTTATGGAGTGGGAACCGCATCTGATTTGGATGGACATGAGAATGCCTGTCATGGACGGCTATGAGGCAACGAAACAGATTAAAACTACAACTGGCGGGCAAGCAACGGCGATTGTTGCCCTAACTGCTAGCGTTTTGGAGGAAGAACGGGCGGTGATTCTTTCGGCGGGTTGCGATGATTTTATGCGGAAACCGTTCCGCGAGGAGGATATTTTTGTGGCAATGGGAAAACATTTAGGAGTACGCTATATTTATGAAGATTCAACCGCAGTAAGTGCCGCAGGTGTAGAGGAGTCAAGTCAGGAGGTGCTGACACCGGAGGCTTTTGCCTCTCTTTCTCCAGACTGGATGGCCCAATTCAAGCAAAGTATTTTGAGTGTAGACATGGAGGCGATCGCAACTTCGATCGCACAAATCGGCACTGTCAATCCCTCTCTTGCGGGCAAGCTTCAAGATTGCATTAATAATTTTGAATATGACAGAATTTTGAACATAATCGAACTCAGCGAAAAACAGTAAATACCAGATGATTTCAACTTTACCTAAAACCAATCGAGCTAATATTTTAGTAGTAGACGATACACCAGAAAACCTGCGGCTGCTGACCGGAATTTTGAGCGAAAAAGGCTATCAAGTTCGCCCCGTACCCAATGGCAAGCTAGCATTGTCTGCTGCTCAAAAAATACCCCCAGATATAGTGCTGCTGGATATTCTGATGCCAGAAATGGACGGTTATCAAGTTTGTCAGCAACTCAAAGCTTCTGAAATTACCAAAGACATTCCTGTTATTTTTATTAGTGCGATTAATGACGTGCTGGATAAAGTTAAAGCTTTTGCAGTGGGCGGAGTTGACTTTATTACTAAACCGTTTCAGGTTGAAGAAGTTTTAGCCCGGATAGAAACTCATTTAAAAATTTGTTCACTGCAACAAACTTTGCAACAGAAAAATCAAGATTTAGCAATGGCACTCCACCAACTGCAAGCCGCCCAAGATCACTTGATTCAATCGGAAAAAATGGCAGCACTGGGACAACTGATTGCTGGCATTGCCCACGAAATCAATACCCCCCTGGGCATTATAGGTTCCTCTATTAATAATATAGCTAATTTTTCCGACGAATTTTTAGAAAATTTCCCTGAAATTTATCAACAACTTTCTGAGGAAAGCAAAGCTTATTTTTTAGCTTTACTGTACAGAGCAACCCATCAAGAAGTTTTATTTACAAGCCGAGAGAAACGCAAGTTTAAGCAGCAGTTGGCGGCGGATTTGATGGCAGAATATGTTGAAAACGCCGAAGAAATTGCGGATACTTTAGTTGACATGGAAATTTACGAAAAAATAGAAGAATTCTTGCCGCTTTTTAAATCCCCGGATTGGGAAGTGGTTTTAAATAGTGCTTACCAGTTTGCAAGCTTTAAAAAAAGTATTAGCCTGATCCAAAGAGCAACAGCGAAGTCTGGGAAAGTAGTATTTGCCTTAAAAACCTACGCTCATTTTGATAGCAAACCAGAAAAAGTCCAGGCGAACTTGCACGATGGCATTGAAACGGTGTTAACCCTTTATCAAAATCAACTGAAACATGGTATAGAAGTAGTTAAAAACTATGGAGATTTACCCCAAATAATGTGCTATCCCGATGACTTAAATCAAGTTTGGACGAATCTCGTTCATAATGCCCTGCAAGCAATGGATTATAAAGGTATTTTGATAATTGAAACTCGGCGGCAAGAGGCAAATATTTTCCTCAAGTTTACTGATAGCGGCAAAGGTATTCCCTTAGAAGTTATTCCCAAAATTTTTCAACCGTTTTTTACGACTAAATCTGCAGGCGAAGGTAGCGGTTTGGGATTGGATATTGTGAGAAAAATTGTGGAAAAACACGAAGGCACAATTGCTGTAGATTCTGTACCGGGGCAGACAACTTTTACAGTCTCGCTGCCTATTTATTAAACAAAACTTACCTGCAAGGGGGCAGATTCCCGATGACACCCGTCGCTGTCTCGCTGACAAATACAAGATTTATTACCAGAAACCGGGCCGATCTTCGGAAGTCCTATTAAAATAAGAAAGATAGGGGACATATATCCTGCATCGTTGCCCGAAATCAATAATGTAAAAGCAAGTCATGTCAGTAAACCTACTAAAATTTCAGCGGAGAGGAAAAGATGAATAAGCCTATAATTCTTTGCGTTGATGATGAACCGGATATCTTGAATACTCTCAAGATGCAGCTAAAAAAGGAATTTAAAAATAATTACTTTTATGAATTAGCTGAAAGTGGTGATGAAGCCTTAGATTTACTGGAGAATTTTCAAGAAAAAGCTCAGGTGATTGTGGTTGTTTCTGATTGGCTGATGCCGGGAATTAAAGGTGACGAACTTTTAATTAAAGTTCACCAAAAATATCCTAAAATTATTAAGGTGATGTTGACGGGACAAGCGGATGCAGCGGCTGTTCAGCGGGCAGTAGAAGAAGCAGATTTATACTGTTGTTTGTACAAACCCTGGAAAAGCAAAGACTTAATAGAGACTATAAAATCTGGGCTGGCTAAGTTATGAAAAAACCTGTGATTGTTTGTATTGACGATGAACCTGACGTTTTGAATAGTTTAAAGATTGAACTGAAAAAGGCGATCGGCGATCGGTGTATAATTGAAACCGCTGAAGGGGGGGCTGATGCTTTAGAGTTGTTGGCTGATTTGCAGGCAGATGAATACGAGATTGCGTTGGTGCTTTCCGATTATATCATGCCCGATATTAAAGGAGATGAACTGCTGAGAAGAATTCACGAAAGCTCGCCGGAGACGCTGACTATTATGCTAACGGGGCAAGCAGATTTGGAAGCCCTGAGCAATGCTATTAAGTATGCTAAATTGTACCGTTATATTCCTAAACCTTGGCAAAATGAAGACTTAAAATTAACCGTAGTAGAAGCAGTTCACAGTTATTTGCAAGATCAAAAGTTAACTGATGAAATTCATAAGCGCCAAGAAGTAAACGAGGAGTTAAAGCTAGTAAATGAGGCGCTGTCTGCGAGTGAAAGCCGCCTGAGTCAATTTTTAGAAGCTTTGCCAGTGGGGGTATCTGTTTATCATCCCGATGGCTCGATCGCCTATTTCAACCAAGCAGCGCGGGATTTGCTGGGTGCAGACACTATCCCGGAAAGCACTGCGGAACAATTAGCTGCTACTTATCAACTTTATGTTGCCAATACTGATGAGCTGTACCCGCCGGATAATCTGCCAATTTTGCGCGCACTGAAAGGAGAATCTGTCAAGGTTGACGATGTAGAAATCTGTCAAGAGGGCAAAAGAATTGCGATCGAGATCAATACCACGCCGATTTTTGACGCTAGCGGAAATATTGTTTATGCGATCGCAGCTTTTCAAGATATTAGCGATCGCAAACAAGCCGAAAAAATACTAGCAGAATACCACCACACCTTAGAAGCCCAAATTGATGAACGCACAGAACAACTGCAACAAGCCGCATTAGCTGCTGAAGCAGCAAACAAAGCTAAAAGCACGTTTCTGGCTAATATGAGCCACGAGTTACGCACCCCTCTCAATTCTATACTCGGCTTTGCACAAATCATGGAACCCAGCCCGGATCTTACTGTCGAAAACCGAGAAAATATGAGAATTATTCGCCGTAGTGGCGAACACTTGCTCACCTTGATCAATGAAGTCTTAGACTTGTCAAAAATTGAAGCAGGGCGGATGACACTTAACCCCACAGACTTCGACCTCTACCGTTTGCTTGACGATTTGCAAGATATGTTTCAACTGCAGGTTGAGAATCAAGAATTGCAGTTGCGTTTTCAGCGCGATGCTGACGTTCCTCAGTACGTGCGAACCGATGATATCAAACTGCGACAAGTGCTGATTAATCTTCTGAGTAATGCGATTAACTTTACGCAAACAGGCGAAATTCTTTTAAGAATTATAAAGTTAGAAAAATCGGGATTTCTGGATTTATTGGATAGTCCCACAGCTTGCTTTGATACAACAAGAAGTATTCGGGATTTTTCGAGAACTAGCAGTGATATCGCAAGGGTTCGATGGAGGGATGAGGCTGAGAATTCAACTGTGCCTGGTTTTTTCCTTCTGTTTGAAATTCAAGATACAGGAGTTGGCATGGCTCCGGAAGAATTGGGCAATATTTTTAAGGCTTTTGTGCAAACAGCTTCCGGTCAAAAAAATCAGAAAGGTACGGGTTTAGGATTGAAGATCAGCCGTCAGTTTGTCCGCCTGATGGGAGGAGAGATTGTTGTAGAAAGTCAACTGGAACTCGGCACCACTTTTAAATTTGAAATTCCAGTCGGTGCAGTTTATGCTGCTGAGCTTCCCGATCGGCAACTTAACCGCGAAGTTAGTGGGTTAGAGCCCAATCAACTGTGCTACCGGATTTTAGTTGTGGACGATCGCGAAGACAACCGCCAACTTTTAGTCAAAATGCTTTCTCCTTTAGGTTTCGGGGTGGAACAAGCAACCAACGGCCAGGAAGCAATAGAAATGTGGGAAACTTGGCATCCGCACTTAATTTTGATGGATGTGCGAATGCCAGTGATGGACGGCTACGAAGCTACTAAACAAATTAAGGCTAGAATCAAGCAGAGAGAGCAACAGCAGCAAGGAAATGGAGAAACCAATATTTCCCATCCCGACTCGCCGATTCCAAAGATTATTGCTTTGACAGCTAGTACAATTGAAGGGAGGCAAGCGTTTGCTTTATTGGTCGGCTGCGACGATTTTATTAGCAAACCTTTCCGCAAAACAGATATATTTGATACTATCCACAAACATTTGGGGGTGAAGTATATCTACTCTAACTCAACGGACTCGATCTCTATAGGCGATCGAAATAATTTACCTGGCTCCCTCCCTAATGCTGCGCTTGCTTATTTACCTACACTTCCCGCAGAATGGATAGACAACATGAAGCAGGTAATCCGCAGTGCTGATTTTGACTTAATTGTCAGGACAATCAACGAAATAAGGGAGCCTCATCCTGAATTGGCGGAAATCCTCCAGGGTCATCTCGATAATTTTGATTACCAGAAAATTCTCAATTTAATTGCCGAGGCGGAGGAATCAGATAATGCAGATGAAGGCGGAACAAACTGAAAACTATCAAGCAGATATTTTAGTAGTTGACGATACGCCAGATAATCTGCGTTTGTTGATTAGAATTTTGCAAAAAAATGGCTATAAAGTTCGCCCTGTTACTAATGGTTTTTCGGCGTTAGATGCTATTCAATCTAGCGCACCAGATTTAATTTTACTCGATATTATGATGCCGGATATTGACGGCTACGAACTATGTAAAAAATTAAAATCACAATCGCAATTTAGGGAAATTCCCATTATTTTTCTCAGCGCGCTAGAAGAAGGAATAAATAAAGCAAAAGCTTTTGAAGTGGGCGGAGCCGATTATATCACCAAACCTTTTCAGGTGAAAGAAGTATTGGCGCGAGTGAGCAATCAACTTACTGTGCGTTCATTGCAAATTCAATTGCAAGAAAAAAATCAAAAACTGACCGCTCAAAATATCCAGTTGCACCAGGAAATCGCTGAACGCCACCAGGTGGAAATGGAAACAAGATTGCTGCTTCAAGCCACTCAAGCTATTAGCAAATCTGATGATTTTGAGTCGGCTATAGATGTGATTTTAGGTTTAATTTGCAAAACTATTGAATGGAATCTGGGCGAAGCTTGGATTCCTTGCAGTGATGGCTTTTTAAAATGCGCTACAGGCAGGTACGTCAGCGACTTGAGTTTTGCCGAATTCCGACAAACAAGTTGGCAGTTAATTTTTGCTCCCGGTGTGGGACTCCCAGGCAGGATTTGGCAGTCGCAGCAGTCTGAATGGATCGATGATGTTTCTAGTGCACCGGAACAAGTTTTTTTACGAGCGGAAATTGCGGCTAGTGTGGGATTGAAAGCGGCTTTTGGGGTGCCAATATTGGCGGACAACCAAGTGTTAGCTATTTTGATTTTTTATCGCGAAAAAGTTCTGAAATGTCAGCCGCGCTTGTTGGAATTAGTGAGCGCGGTTGCTACGCAGCTCGGTTCGTTGATTCAGCGGAAACAAGCTGAAGCAGCGCTGAAAGTGCAGCAAGGACAAACCGAGAAATTGCTGCTGAATATTTTACCGAAACCTATTGCGGAGCGCTTGCAAAAAGAGCAAAAGTTGATAGCGGAGCATTTTGATGAGGTGAGCGTCTTGTTTGCTGATTTAGTGGGTTTTACAGAGTTTTCGGCTCACAAAAGTCCGACGCAGTTGGTAGAAATTTTGAACGGGATTTTCTCGGAGTTCGATAGGTTGTCTGAATTGCACGGGTTGGAAAAGATTAAGACGATTGGGGATGCTTACATGGTGGTTGGGGGTTTGCCGACGCCGCGGGAGGATCACTCTGAGGCGATCGCACTTTTAGCTTTGGAGATGCAGGCAGCTTTGAGGAGGTTTAATGCCAAAATGGGAGAAAATTTTCAATTGAGGCTTGGAATTGACAGCGGTTCGGTGGTGGCTGGAATTATTGGAATTAGTAAATTTAGCTACGATTTGTGGGGGGATACTGTTAATGTTGCTTCACGCATGGAATCTAACGGATTGCCTGGTAAAATTCAAGTAACGGCGGCGACTTACGAGCGTTTGAAAGACCAGTTTGTTTTGGAAGAACGGGGTCATATCCCGATTAAAGGTAAAGGAAGAATGCTGACTTACTGGTTAATTGAAGAACAAAAAAAATCTTTTTAATTTTTTGATGTGAATTTCAATTAACATGAAAAGTAGACCGCATTTATACTTTCAGGAGGGCTAATCCTTTGCAAACAGTTGAAACAAAATCGCCGACAGCGTGGAAAAAAGTCCTGGTTATTTTAATATCACTGCTAGCAGTAGCGGTACTGTCGATCGCTACTTTTATCGCTCTACCCGGAGAAAAAACAATGTTTGCTGGAACAAGACCTGCCAATATCGGGATTCAGTCAGGAAAACTCGCAGCGTGCCCGAATTCCCCCAACTGCGTCAGCAGCTTCAGTCAAGATGCCGAACACAAAATTGAGCCTTTGGCATACACTTCGTCCGCTGCGGAAGCTATGGCAAAGCTCAAAGGGGTAATCGAGTCCTATGGAAAAACTAAAATTATCACGGCAAGTGATAATTACTTGTATGCGGAGTTCACCAGTGCTTTGATGGGGTTTGTTGATGACGTTGAATTTTTGGTAGATGATGCAGCAAAAGTCATCCATGTGCGATCGGCTTCGCGTCTGGGACAGTCGGATTTGGGAGTTAACCGCAGTCGGATAGAAGCTATCAGAACTCAATTCAATCAACTTTAAACTTAAAATTTCTAGCTTTCCTGAAGCCCCTCTCGTGCAAGATGAGGGGCTTCGATCTTTTTGTAATACTATGTAATGCTGATTTTTTACTACATAGTTAACAATTATTAACAGTAGGCACAATGCAAAGGAGTATCCTGCAAGGGAAGTAGGACGCAGCAAGGCAGTATCCCTACGGTTGGCTTTGAGTTTTAATACTTGTTATAAGATTGACGATTGTAGAGTTTTACAATCTTTAAAATAGCTGAGTGCGCTAGCGCAGAAGCACAGATGCCGTACTATTCCTATAGTATTAAACAACCTAAATTATACACTTCTGACTTTAGGGAGAGGGAAGTTAGCGAATTAATTTCTACTATTAACTTAAGTAGAGCAAAGAGGAAAAAACACATGGCACTTCAAAGATTAGCAGAATTTTATCCTAACTATCAGGAAGAAATCTTTGCTGGAGACGACATCAAGGGATTTGATGTTTATGCTGGCGACTCTGATGAAAAAGTAGGCACGGTTTATGATGCTTTGGTTGATGACACTGGTCGTTTCCGCTATCTGGTAATTGATACCGGTATTTGGATTTTTGGCAAAAAAGTATTGTTGCCAATCGGCTCGGCCCGCTTCGACTACGGAGCCCGTCGCGTCCACGCCACAGGCCTTCGCAACAAAGCTCAAGCAGAACAATTGCCGGCTTACAATGAATTAGAAGCAGTAGATTACGATCGCGAAGAACAGGTAAGAGGCGTCTACCGCAATCAAGGAACGGCCGCTGCAAGCACTGCAACTCCTGCTAGCTACGATCGCAGCAGCTACAGCTACGATATCGACCGCCCCCTCTACGAAACCAACGAACAGCAGCACCAAAATCTCAAGCTTTATGAAGAACGCTTGATTGCCAACAAACACCGCGCAAAAACAGGCGAAGTAGCAGTTGGCAAGCGCGTGGAAACTGAAACAGCGCGAGCTTCAGTACCCATTGAAAAAGAACGAGTCGTAATCGATCGAGTAACCCCGGTAGAAGCGGGTCGAGTAGTTTCAGTCGGTGAGGCTGACTTCCAATCAGGGGAAGTTGCACGCATGGAAGTCTACGAAGAAACGGCCGACATCCACAAGGAAGCTTTCGTGCGCGAAGAAGTCAACGTCAGAAAAGAAGTTGTTCGCAGCACGGTTGAGGGCGAAGAAACCTTGCGCCGCGAAGAATTAGACGTTAAGACTGATGGAACTGCGGTTGTAGATAATAAAAATCCAAAGATCTAAACCAACCGCAACAGCTATTGCATAGGAATTGCGCCTTAATGACATAATTCTGTCACCGCCCAGGTTTGATTGAACTGGTGGCGATCGTGCAATTCCTATGTGAGTGGCGGGGGGGGTACAAAACTTGTCTGGTTTTGGCAACGTTTATGCACTTTCCCCGCCTTTACCAATTTCCCCTTACCAATTCATAATAAAAATCCCTAAGCAGGAAAGTTTAAAAAATGAACGGTCAAGCATCAGCAGAAAAGATCGCAACTGCCAAATCAATAACCCGTCTCAACCGGGTGCCTGAAAAAGTCAGAACTAAGCTAAAAAGTTTTACCGTCAAAGACAACCAAGGTCAGTTGGTCGGCAAAGTTAAAGATGTCTATTTTGATGCTAAAGGTCAGTTAAACTTTGTGGTGGCTGGGCTAGGCAGCGAAAATCCCCGCATTTTTTTATTAAGTGTTAAGCTGCTCAAAAAAGTGGATTATCACCAAAAAGCGCTGTTTGTAACTATTAATTCGGCTCAAGTCGATCTGCTGCCAGTAGTTTCGGCAAATGGCGAGTATCCGTATTTAGAAAATGCCTCGGAACCGGATAGTGAATTTAGCAACCGTGAATTAACAAATCCCTCAACAGTTATGTCAAATCTAACAGATGCCGATCGCACAGATGCAAATTGGGAGACCGATCGGAATGAGGAAAACTTGGATATTGTCGATCGAGAAGTAATTCGCCTGCTAGAAGAACGATTGGTGATCAATCGCAGCAAGCGCAAAGTCGGCGAAGTCATAGTGCGTAAAGAAATTGAAACTCGGATGGTACAAGTGCCTATCCAGTGGGAAAAGCTGATTGTCGAACAAGTCGGCGACGATCCGAAGGTGTTAGCAGAAATAGATTTAGGCGAGGGAAACATCACCGGTATAGATTTGAGGGAGATTCAGAGCGATCGCCAAGAACCGACAGTTAAGGCGGAATTTACCTCTGTGCAGAAAGCTAGCAAGATCTTAAATTCGATCGCCTCTCAACCCCGTCACGGTTGCGTCAAAGTTCGCCTAGAACTCGTTCTCGAAGACAAGCAACTTGAGGATACTTACCAAAAATGGATGACGGAACACCACTCAGAGAGTTAAAATATTCGTCCTTTTCGGTGTAGATTTTAGCTATTACCGAGCAACTTAAATCTAATAGCTGACTGTGGCGATAGATGCTGTGGGGAAAGTTCACCGCCATCTATTAAGATCGGGTTCGGTAAGTTAACCGTGATTTTGGTAGAGGCGGGTTTACCAATATCTCTAATATAAGCCCGATATCGGTAAACCCGCCATGACCGGGATATTTGAATTTTTAGCGATCGACCTCTAGACAAAATTGTACCGACTTGCGGTAAAATTGTGGTGGTAAAATTTAAAAGTATTTGAAAATGCCCAGCACAATCTCCGACATTCAAGTCAAAACGATCGCAGGCGAAGACAAGCAGCTAGGAGAGTACGCGGGCAAGGTACTCTTAATAGTTAATGTAGCTTCCAAATGTGGCTATACACCTCAATACAAAGGACTCGAAGAATTGAGCCAGAAGTACAGCGCGGCTGGACTCCGTGTTTTAGGATTTCCCTGCAACGACTTCGGAGGTCAAGAACCCGGAAGTAATCCAGAAATCGTCAATTTCTGTACTACTAAATACGGCGTCAGCTTTGAATTATTTGACAAAGTACGCGCTAAAGGTACTCAGCAGCACCCCCTATACGCTAAGCTTACGAGTGCAGTCGATCCCAAGGGTGAGGTTTCCTGGAATTTTGAGAAATTTTTAGTTAGCAAACAGGGTGAAGTGGTGGCCAGATTCCGCAGCAGTGTTGGCCCCGATTCGCCAGAACTAATCGCTGCTATTGAGCGAGAATTGGCAAAATAAGAAGTTCGCCAACGAAGCTGTGTACAGGATTTAACTGATTTAAGGGATAGATGTTTAGGGAAGACGGAAGAAATTAATAGGCTTTTTTCTAATAAGTTGAGAGCTAATTATTCTCTGCCGATCTTCCCCATAGTGTGCAAGCACTCAACCGTGAACAAATACCGATGATTGTATTTAATTGGAGAACAGTTTAATTTAATGGAAAATACATCGGGATTAGATTTAGTTGTAGGTGTACTTGCTTTCGCAATTCTGGCAGGTGGTCTGGCTATGCTATTTGTAGGCATGGCATCGTTTCCTAAAGAAAAATAATATTAATGGATATGATGTGCGATCGCACAACTCGAATAAAAATTTTGGTAGTGAGGACTGAAGTCCTCATATAAATCCGAGGGTTCCAGTCCTTACTACCAAATTAAAATGCTTATTTTACAGGGCACCATCTGAATAAATCAAACTGCATTCAATTTGAACATTCGCAATTGACAATCATGCAAACTACCGACAACAACGTCAAAATTGCTCTCGCGCCGGGGAATTTGCGCCGCGTTCACCATATCGCTTTAAACGTGCGCGACATGAAAGCTTCCCGCCACTTCTACGGTACAATTCTCGGCCTGCACGAACTAACAGGTGCAGAAATTCCCGCAACTTTAACAGAAATGGTAGCCGCTGGTAAAGTCGCGAATTTCGTTACCCCTGACGGCACTGTTATTGACTTATTTTGGCAGCCCGACTTAGAACCGCCAAACCCAGACCCGGAGAAAGCTTTTACCCGCGCCAACCACTTAGCCTTCGATATAGAGCCGGATTTGTTCGATCGCGCTCTGGAAGTGCTAAAGTCAAATCAAATAGCGATCGATAGCGGCCCCGTCACTCGCGCTACAGGACGCGGCATTTACTTTTACGATCCTGATGGATTTATCATCGAAATCCGTTGTGATGCAGTTTAAACAGTCGCTAGCTGGTTCTCGGTAGTCCGGGCGCACCCTACATTTACTCTTTGAATCGCGGTGATCTGTAAACATCCTACCTTTAAAGTTGTTTTATTTTCCGTCTTGGCTAATAGGTTGCTTCGGCCAAGTAAACCGAAAAGTTGCTCCCTCACCTTCAGCAGATTCGAGGGAAATACTGCCCCCTTGACCTTCGACAATTTTTTTCACTAGCGACAAACCAATCCCAGTATTTTCTACTTTATCGCGAGCTTCCAAGGTCTGAAAAATCACAAAAACTTTATCGTGATATTGAGGAGCAATCCCCGGCCCGTCATCCTCTACAGAAAACTCGTAAAAATCATCTAACTCTTTAACCGATATTTTTACATTACCCGATTCAGCTCGGTTGTGCTTAATTGCGTTGCTAATTAAATTAGAAAAAACCTGCTGTAGCGGCAATTTTTCCGTCACAAAAGTTGGCATTCCCGGTTCAACTTTCACCTCAAATTCAGACGGTGGCGCCAACGAATCAATAATTTCTGCTAATAAATTCTCAACTTTTACCATTTCTGAAGGCACTTGAATCCGTCCGACGCGGGAATATTGCAGTAATCCCTCAATCAAACCTTCCATCCTGTGAACTCTGCCGCGCAGCAGGTTCATTTGGTGCAAAGTATCCTCTGTCATCGACTCGCTGAGGTCTTCTTCTATCCAACTGCTGAGATTTGCGATCGCCCTGAGCGGCGCTTTCAAATCGTGAGAAACTACATAAGCAAACTGGTCTAATTCTTGATTGCGCTTTCTTAAAACATTCGTCGTTTGAGCCAGATTTTGGGCTGTCAACCTCAATTCTTGAGCACGTAACCGCAGCGATTCCTCCGCTTGTTTGCGATCCCTAATATCTTCAACCACACTCATCAGAAATTGACTGCCATCTTGTTCTCGCAGCAGCGAAACCGTTAAGTTTGCCCACACCAACTCGCCGTCTTTGCGGATATAGCGTTTTTCCAGAGAGAAATTTTCAATTTCTCCTGCTAACAATTGGCGCAAAAGTTCCAGTTCGCTTGCCAAATCTCCAGGCCAAGTAATATCCTGAAATCTTTTCTCCACCAATTCTGGGCGGCTGTAGCCCAAAATTTCGCATAGTTTTTGATTGACTAATAGAAATTTGCCTTCCACACTCGCTTGAACCATCCCGACTGCGGCCTGCTCAAAAGTAGCGCGAAACCGCTGCGCGCTTTGGGCCAAAGCAATTTCTGAGCGTTTGCGATCGCTAATATCGTTGCTGATTTCCAAAATAGCAACCGGTTGATCTCGATCGTCGTACTGCAAAGTCCACCGGCTTGCCACCGTTATTTTTGTCCCGTCTTTCTTAGTTCGCACCAGTTCTCCTTGCCAAGAACCCTTCTCTAAAAATACTTTTTGAATTACCTCAAAAGGTTGGGCCCATTCTGTTTGTAAAAGCTGGTGAATATTTTTTCCTATTGCTTGCGACTTCCGCCACCCGTAGAGCCACTTCGCCCCCAAATTCCAATAAGAAATTGCCCCATTCAAGTCTAGTACCGCGATCGTATCGTTGGCCAAATCCAGCATTTGCGCTTGCTTTCGCAGAGTTTCCTCGGCTTGTTTTCGTCCTCTGGCATCGCGGCAAATCGCAATAAACAAGTGTTGATTTGCCAGACGCATTTCGCTGATAGCTAACTCCATCGGAAACTTAGTTCCGTCGTGGCTAATTCCAACTGTTTCTTGCTGGTAAGTCTTCAGCGTAGTATCTGGATGTAACACAAAATATTCGATCGAATAATCCCCCACGCTGTTGTAAGGCTGCGGTTGAGCTATCAGTCGCCGCAGGTTAGAGCCAATTATTCGATCGGCTTTCTCGCCAAAAATCTTTTCTGCTGCCCTATTAAAAGACTCAATATTTCCCCGTGCGTCCAAAGTAATAATCCCGTCAGCCGCATTGTCTACCACAGCTTGAATGCGACTTTTACTTTCTTCCAAGCCTGCTTCGCGCTTCCTCAATTCCTTCTCTAAACTATCAAATAAATACCAGGAAGCCACTGCGCCCAAACAGCCGAAAAGCAAACCAGCAACTTGCACAAAATTAGTGAAATCTATCAAATCCCGTCTTTGCCGATCTAGAGCTTTCTGGTAGGCTTCGCCGGCATTAGCAAACACATTAATTTTTGCGCGCAGGTTATCCCTCCTCAATTTGCCTTGAGTGAACACCTCAATTATTTCCGGCGACTGCACGCTTTTTGCCGAACTGTCGAGCTTATTCAAAGTGTTTTGCAAGAAATTTATATGCTGTTCGGTACTTTTTTTTATATCTTCAAATCGCTGAGCTTGCAGTTTGTTTTCTTGAACCATAACCTTGAGTTCAGCCAGCAGCGGAGGCAAACTCTTCTTGGCTTCTAAGTACGGTGAGAGAAATGCGCGGCGCTTCGTCAACCCGTAACCTCGAATGCCCGTTTCCGCATCCACCACGAGGGTTAACAAGCCGTTAGTTTCTTGAAGTATTGCCATATTAGTATCTGCTCGCTCTCTTATCTGTATGGTAATCTGCCGGAGGCGTGCAATTGCTAGCAGCGAAGCAAACAAAAAAATAATGGGGATAGCAACGATGATTGTTCCCCGCTGGCGAATTGGTCGGTCTGTCCATACAAAGTGGAGGCAGCGATCGAGCAAATACTTCACGGATATTGAAGGAGAAAGTTTGCTGCCAGTATATCGCTTTTTGACAGTTTAAGCTATGGATAAGTTTGTTTTGTTTGGTTTGACGAGCGCCGGGGACTAACCGTGGAAACTAGATTAGACCCCTGCAATAGCTACCTGCTGACACTAACAGCAGATTTTTTGGCACGTTGTTTAAACTGAGGCACAGAAAAAGAAAGGACTTTTTTCGAGACCGAGACACCAGGCGAAGTAGAAAGGATAGTTTCTGCTTTACCTTCGTTTTCGCCTTCGGCTTCTGCTTTTAAACTAGAGTCTGTTTCACAAGTGTTTGGAACACTTGTAACTACAGTAGTCCACCTGCCTGTAGCCGGATCGCGATAACAAGTAAAAGGATTTATTTTTAGCGGTTGACTGCAAGGTTTAATCATGTAGATGCACTCCTTTGATTCTGAGAAATTGTGCATTGCTTTCAGCAGCATTGCTATCTCGCCAGTAGAAGCAGTATGAAGGCAAAAAGCAGAATTGTGTTTCTGCGTCCAGAGACTTTTGAAACTTCCTGATTTCCTGTTAACTTTTGCCTTCTACCGCTTCGCGACCATAGCATTACTTTTACCAAATTGCCTGTCTGGAAGCAACCCCCCACCCCCTTAATTAGGTTGAGGTGGGACTTGTGAATGCAGCGAGGCGCTCGATCGTGCCTGCAGGACAATCTTGGAATAATATAGGTATTCTAGGCTGAAAAAAAATGCTACTGTGTGATCGACAACAGAGGTCGATCGCGATCGGTGTCACAATTAAAAAGGGAATTGGTAATTGGTAATGGCTAATTTGTAAGGGGGGAATGGGTAATTGGGGAATTCTTCCCTCTTTTGCCATCCGTTAAATAGGTTAAATCCGGTACAAAATTCCTGGCATAACCCACCCGTTAAATCCCTACATTTCTCGTTGCCCAACTTGCTTTTAACTAATATCAACTTCTGCCTTTAAGTGAACAGTAAAAGTAGAGCCAACATCCAACTGACTCTCAACAGTGATATCGCCGCCCATCATCTGGCAAAACAAGCGGCTAATGGCCAATCCTAAACCGGTGCCGCCGTACTTGCGAGTAGTCGAAGCGTCTCCTTGAATAAAAGGTTCAAACACACCCTGCTGCTGTTCTGCCGACATTCCAATCCCCGTATCAGATACCTGCAAATAAACCCAATCGCTGTCGCCTGCTGGTTCGCGAGTCGCGCTCAACAGCACCGTTCCACCTTCGGTAAACTTCAGGGCATTGGATAGCAAATTAAAAAGAATTTGCCGGACTTTAGTCAAATCTGCATACATCACCCCCAAATTTTCAGAGCAAGAAACTTGCAATTGATTGTGATTTTTTTCGACCAAAGGGTGCAAAGTGGCAACGACTTCTTCTATTAAATTAGTGAGGTCAAATTTTTCTAAATAAAGCTCCATCCGACCGGCTTCTATCTTAGAAAGGTCTAGAATATCGTTAATTAAAGTGAGCAAATGTTTGCCGGCGTTATAAATTTTTTGGGTATCGGGAATGATGTCTTCGAGTCCCGTTTCCCGTGCTTCTTCTTGTAGCATTTCGCTGTAACCGATAATCGCGTTTAGCGGTGTCCGCAGCTCGTGGCTCATATTGGCTAAAAAAGTGCTTTTAGCTCTCGAAGCTGCTTCAGCTTTGTGTAAGGCTTCTTGCAAGGCTATTTCCGCTCTTTTGCGCTCGGCAATTTCGATGCGGAGCAGTTTATTGGCGGCGGTGAGTTGAGCGGTGCGCTGATCGACGGTCATTTCTAGCTGCGCTTTGGCTTTGGAGAGGGCTTCCTGAGCCCGCTGGCGCTCAAATCCTTCGATCGCCAGCGCTACCAAATTTGCCAAAGAATCAGCGAAGGTGCGCTCCTCCAGAGCCCACTGGCGGGGCGCGCCGATATGTTCGAGAGAGAGGATGCCCACGATCTGGCCGCCGAGCCTAATTGCTACATTTAATATGGATGAATTGGGCTTGCTGGCATTTGGCCGCACAGCGGAATTTTCGGCTAGCGAAGATGATTGGGACAAATTTGTGTGTAGAGAGTTTTGAGTCTTTGTCGTAGGTTCTAAAGCATTCTCCGATCGCAAATTTTCGCCCGGTGCGTCGCCTTCCACATCTAAAATTGATAAATTTAAATCGCTGGCCGATATGGACTCCCGGCTCAAATGATTCTCCTGGGTGCGATCGTACAAGTCGAGACAAACTAATTTGGGGTTGGGGATTTTAAACTTAGAATGATTAACCCCCTCGTCTTCGTCTGGAGCAGCGGCCTCTTTATCAAGTGGCCCTGTTTGGTTGTGGGCGAGCACTCTCTCGGTAAAATTTAGCTGGGGATCGCTCGGGTATCGAGTTCCAAATTTTCCCTGGTTGTAAAGCCAGACGCTGACTTTTTCCACATCCAAAGTCCGGGCTGCTGCCTCAGTAATTTCGCGAATTCCCACATTCAGCGCACCGCTGTTGAGAGTTCTCTGCCTACCTAGCTGCAACAAAGCCAAACTCTGGCGGCGGAGACGCTTTTCGCTTTCTTGGAGGGTTTGTTCTGCTTCCTTGCGCTGGGTGAGGTCGTACAAGGCGCACAATGCCGTCTGCTGCCCGTTAAATACCAGCGACTGAACCGAGATCATCGCCCAGAAAGCGGTGCCGTCTGATTTTTTGCAGTGGAGTTCGTAGTTTTGGAGGTATCCGTTTTTAGCAAGTGCCTCCAGTACCTTTGGGCGATCGGCGGGGTTCAAGTAAAAGTCTGGAGTGCTGCAGCCGATCAATTTTTCTAGGGGTATGTTCAGGAGAGAAGCCAATTGAGCGTTCGCATACATAATTAAGCCGTCACAGAGGCGAGAAACTAATATCGGCACCGGAGTTGCCGAGGCGATCGCCCGAAACTGCTCTTCGCTTGAACGCAGCGCCAACTGAGCTTTGCTCAGCAAGTGAGCTTCCATCGTATCTGAATGTTCGGTGGTAGTCTCCAGCAAAAGTTCTAGGTCAACCTTTTCGCGCTTCAAGTTTTCAAGTTCCGCACTCAGCCGCTGAACGTCGAAAAGTAGCTGTTCTGTCGAGGGTTCTTCCTGCATAGCAATTGAAAATTGGTAATTTTTAGTCGGTTCTGAAGTTTTTTAGGGTTTTGTGCTAGTTTAACTATGACTTATTCCGATTAACTTCAGCCACCCTCATCCTGGTTCCCCGACTTAGCCGACGATTCATCTTTACCTTTTATCGTTGCTATTCGAATTCTAAGTGCAAGGAAGGCATCAGCCGCTGCAAGTTCTTCAGGGATTTGATCTGCCAGGGGATCTGTTTAGAACCTTTGATGGCGATTTGAATATTTTTTTGCTGTCGCACTTTGATCACAAATTTTGAGACAATATTAATTCCAGAGCTATTTAAAAATTCTAGCTTTCGCAAGTCTAGAGTAACGGTGTTTGGGCAGGAGTCAGCCACTTCGTTGAGCAGATCGACGATCGGTGCGTATTCTTCCACCTGGCTGAGTCGGAACGAGCCGCTACAGGTGACTGTTTGCGTAGCGCGATCGTACTGGATCGTGTAATCTTTGGTCTGAATCTCCATACTTTTGTCAGTTGCCGGTTTTGAGTGGTAAAGGGGCTTTGGCTGCGTGAGCGAGGATTGAGCTTCAGGCTAGCACGATCAAACTTCAGCCGTTTGCCGAATGCCGAAGGCCTTTGCGGGTGTAACTTTTATTACATATACTGCCAACTGTACCATTGTCGTAGGGCAGTTATGAGTTATTTTAGGATTTATCGGTTGTGATACCAGTTGGAATAAAGAATGCAACTGTTGACTAGCTCTCAACCCTGGTAGCCATCAGTCATTGCCAATCTAACATCTCAAATCTCAAATCTCAAATTGTCTGAGTTGTGGGGGTTAACGAAACCAACTTTTTCTGCTGTTGCGAGCTATCAATTCGATTTTTTTTCTCAACTTAAGTATTGACAATATTACCAAAATGTGAGAAAAATTTCACATCTTACACCGAAGTGAAGGGGAGAATATTTAATGGCAATTTCAGGAATTACAGAAAAGCTTTTGGCGGCTAAAAAAGCTAAGGGAATTAGTTTTGCAGATTTGGAAAAAGTTTTGGGGCGCGACGAAGTTTGGATTGCCGCGGTTATTTACCGTCAAGCTACCGCATCAGAAGATGAAGCCGAGAAAATTGTCTCGGCTTTGGGACTAGATAGCGAGACGGGTGCGGTTCTCTGTGAACCTCCGTTAAAAGGTTCTTTGGAGGCCTCGGTTCCGGTTGACCCCCTGATTTATCGTTTCTATGAAATTATGCAAGTTTACGGGATGCCACTCAAAGCAGTAATTCACGAAAAATTTGGTGACGGGATTATGAGCGCGATCGACTTTACTATGGATGTCGAGAAAGAAGCAGACCCAAAAGGCGATCGAGTGAAAATAATTATGTCAGGAAAATTTTTGGCATACAAAAAATGGTAAGCCCGGGCCACTTAACTTTCAAGTGAAAATGAAAAATTCAAGTTGGCTCGAATGACTCATGACTAATGACTAAAGCCTCAAAAGTGTTAACTTAGAAATAGAGATCGCGAAGCTTGACTGGCTTGGGTGTCCGATCGGGAAACCCTTCTAGGGCAAAGCTAAGGTCGCTCCCGCGGCAACTTCCCCAGTCGAAACAAGCAACCGGAACCGTAAATTAAGAGGCAAATATGTCAAAATATGACTCCCATCTCAGATGCTCCTTTTGCGGCAAGTCGCAAGAGTACGTCCGCAAGTTAATAGCTGGGCCCGGCGTATACATTTGCGATGAATGCGTGGAACTGTGCAATGAAATTTTAGAGGAGGAGTTCTTTGACTCCAGTAAAACAATTGGTCAACAGATTCCCCAATCAGAGGTGCGAGAGTCTCAGGGACAAGGAACGCGGCGCCAGGGTCGATCGAATAAATCGAAAATTGTTTTAGCTCAAATTCCGAAACCGACAGAAATTAAGCAGCATTTAGACAACCACGTCATCGGCCAGCATTCAGCAAAAAAAGTCCTTTCTGTAGCAGTTTACAACCACTACAAGCGCTTGAGCGTTGACCAAGCTAAAGATAGCGAGAAGTCTTCCCCTGACAGCGATGTAGAACTGCAAAAATCCAACATCCTCCTAGTGGGCCCCACAGGTTGTGGCAAAACTTTGTTAGCGCAAAGTTTGGCGCAAATGCTGGAAGTTCCGTTTGCGGTAGCGGATGCGACGACACTGACTGAAGCTGGATATGTCGGCGACGATGTAGAAAATATCTTGCTGCGACTGTTGCAAATGTCAGATTTTGATGTTGAAGCGGCGCAGCGGGGCATTATTTATATTGATGAAATTGACAAGATTGCTCGCAAAAGCGAAAACACTTCGATCACTAGGGATGTATCGGGAGAAGGAGTGCAGCAAGCGCTGCTAAAAATGTTGGAAGGAACAGTGGTTAATGTTCCCCCGCAAGGCGGCCGCAAGCATCCTTATCAAGATTTTATTCAAGTTGACACTAGCAAAATTCTATTTATTTGTGGCGGTGCTTTTGTCGGTTTGGAAAAAATAGTTGAACAGCGTTTGGGCAAAAAATCATTGGGCTTTATTCAGCCAACGGAAAGCGACAGCAACTCAACTTTGCCGGCGAAAGACAAGCGGGCCGCTGATATTTTGCAGCAGGTACAGCCGGACGATTTAGTCAAATTTGGTTTGATTCCTGAGTTTGTCGGGCGGATACCGGTGGTGACGGTGATTTCGCCGCTGGATGAAGCAGCTTTGATGCAGATATTGACTGAGCCCCGAAATGCGCTGGTGAAGCAGTATCAAAAGCTGTTGAAGATGGACAGCGTGGAATTGGAATTCCAGCCGGAAGCGCTACGGGCGATCGCCCAGGAGGCCTATCGACGAAAAACCGGCGCGAGAGCTCTCCGCAGCATTTTAGAGGAGTTAATGCTGGATGTGATGTACGAGTTGCCTTCTCGTAAGGATGTGGCTAACTGTATGATTACTCCTGAAATGGTCGAGAAGCGATCGACTGCTGAATTGCTGTGGCATCCTGCATGGCACAAACAGCACGAAACTGCATAATTTCTAGTCTGTAGGGTGTGCGGCGCGCACTCTACAGACTTAGCAAGATTTTAGGGCACTAAAAAAATGTCAGCAGATATAGATAAAAAAAGTAAAACATACAGCGTTTCACTATCCAGTTTGCTGGTACGGACTGTAATTTACAGCGGTTTTATGGCTGGTATACTAGCATCTTTTTACAATTTCAAACTCAATACTATTGTCATCTCAAGTAGTCCGAAATCTCCGGCACTACAAGCAGATCTGGCTTCGATCAATAAAGCGCAGGAAGATTACTATGCAAAAAATAACAAATTTAGTGATTCCCTGGAAGGGTTGGCTATACAAGGTCTCAGCAAAGCTCAATATTATTACCACATTGACTCATTATTAATAAACCCAGTTCAAACGTTGGAGAATAAGCGCGAACCAGCACAATTTGAAAGCGCGATCGCATTTTCTAAAAAGCTGGATTCCGTTCGCCAAAAAGACTACAGTCCAGTATATATAGGAGCAGTATTTGCTTTCAAAAAAGATGTTAGCAATCAACTAATAACTATTTCGGCAATCTGCGAAAGCGAGCCGGAAAAGGAGGTGGATCAATTCAATCTGATACAGCCAACTTTTGACGGCACAGAAATTCACTGCCCGCCCGGTACAAATATTTTAAGGTAATACCTTTAAACTATTTTGTGTCATTCTTTGATTGTCTAAATAAAATTCAAACTTCCAATTCCCAGGCTTGTCATCCTTTGTAAAATTGTACCCGCACCAAGTATTTAGTCTATCTGCCGTTGTTCTTAAATGAGATCGACCGTCGGCTGCCAATTTTCCTTGAGAGTCAAATACGCGACAAGTACCGTAATATTCTCCCGGTAAAAAGTTAGTAACACTGACAGCAAAATAGACTTTATGTGTTTTTTTTAAAGACACAAAATCTATAATTTTATCCGATTTTAGTTCGCTAGTTAACATCACTTGAGTCACAGGTTTTAACTTCGGTTTGCTGGTTTCTGGTTGGGATTTAACTACTTGTTGAGGTTCCTGAGATTTCAAAATAAATGGGAGTAAAATAGCAGCACTTGCTGTCAACAATCCGACTGATATCAGTGCAAGTTTTGATTTTTTAGGCTGGCGAACTACATTGAGGGGAATCAAAGCGTTGAGGGCCGCATCTGCGGAAGCATAGCGGTGTTTAAAATTTGGTTCCACCATTTTTTGCAGCCAGTCAAGAAATTCTGGAGTTAGCTGCGGTAAGCGATGTTTAAAATTAATCCGCCCCGTCTCATCCATCAAGCTGCCAATTTCGGTAGAATTGATGCCGATTAGCAAGCAAATTAGCGTGGCGCCGAGACTGTATAAATCCGATGCGACTGTTAGCTGGCGGTTGAACATTTGTTCGGGCGGCATAAAGCCCAAGGTACCTTTGACAACGCTGCTGGCGGCTACTTCTCCCCCACCGATTCTAGCAAATCCGAAATCGACCAGGCTGACATTCATCCTGTCATCAACTAAGATATTTTCTGGTTTTAAATCTCTGTGAATAACAGGCGGCACCCGATTTTGCAGGTATTTGAGTATTTCTAACACAGAAATAGCAATTTGCTTAGTTTTTTGCGGTGTTTGCTGGCGGGAATTTGCGAGAGAATTAGCATTTTTGTATTCCTGCACCATGCAGAAACCCGATGCAGTTTGGAAAGAATCTAAATAACGGGGAATGTTGGGGTTATCGAGTTCTCGCAAAATCTGAATTTCTTTTTCATAAGCTTGATATTCGGTCCAATTAGCACCTGTCTGGGCAAATTGAAATTGTTTGACAACAACGGAACGTTTTGTATTAATTTCAGTAGCGAGATAGGTAACTCTACCGCCCGCGCGGTTGTGTCCGAGTTCGCGAGTTACTTGATAGCCGTAGTTGGAAAAATCAGGGAAATCATTCATAGGTTCGTAATGATAAATTCTGTCACAAAAAGGTTTTTAGTAAGGACTTTAGTCCTCAATAACTGAGTAAAACAAGCGAGCAATTGTTTAAGGTTTAATTAAACTTGCTTGTAATTTGCGATACTTAGCAAGGATTCTATTTGGTTTAAAAACACTCATCTCAAGTAATGGAATACCAGTGACAGCTAAAGAGGCGATTATAGCTCCTCCTACAGCTACTATTTCCATTGGTTCAACCCATTCTCGTTGGGCGACAACGTTTAAAAACAGTCGAAATGCTACTACCAAGCTAGTACAAAATCCGGTCGTAAGAAAAGCTATTTTGTCATTATAAATGTTAATTATTCTTCTGAGGGTAGTCTGCTCGTCAATCCGATTATGAAAAATCCTATAAACTATCATGCAACACAAATAAACTATCATGCAACATAAATTGCTTAGGAAAATAAAAAATGCTGCATTGAAAGCCTCATCGAATATCATTGCCACGAAAGAAAACAATGCAAACAATGCAAATAATAAAAATTGCCCGATAATAGCAATAATCATAGCCAAATTCCTATTCATCATACTTCCAAGTGCAGCTCCACATAAACTAAAGAATATCAGCGCAATTACCATCCCTATCGAGGCAGCAATTGATATAATTGTATTGTTCGATAGGGGTAAATTACGAATAACTTCAGTAACAACAGACAAAACGAAAAAATATAAAATTAATCCTATTAGCGATCCTAATACTCCTCCTACCCAAGTTTTTTTAGTTCCATGTGATTCTGCTAAGAGTGTGATTTCAGCAACTGCAAATCCATAGACTAAGCTCATAATAATACCCAAAGCAATGTCATAGTTGCTGCCCATACTAAATAGAAAGCCGAATAACACCAACCAGCAGATCAAAATCAGGTTGCCCTTAGACAATAAAGTAGTTAGTTTGGGTATAGGAAGGAGAGCTGTTGTGACTTTAATTTTGAGTTGATAAGTGTCGGGTTCGGAATTTGTATGGAAGATTATATAGCGCTCATAAGCTTGACTTGCCAACAATTGTTTGGTATCAACTAGGATTTTGACATCAAAATTATTGCTCTCAAATTTCTGCGGCTCAAACGAGATCCAAGAGTGGTCGTAAGGTGTATGCGGCGGATCATTCGGATGCGGCGCGACTTCCCATCTACCACAAAGCATTGTATCGGGAATTGGGTTGCTAATTGCGATGGTTTGTGTTATTGTTTCTCCATATTCTGTAGCGGCAAATTCCAGCGTATCGCGCTCAATTCTCACTTTCGGCAAGCTGCTGACATCCAAAGATTCTAGTGCAGCTAAAGCATCAGCAGCCGACTGATATCTATCTTGAATTCTCGGCGCTACCATCCTTTCCAGCCAATTCATCCAACCTTGCTGCAACGGCGGTACTAAATGCCGAAAATGAATGCCATAATTAGCATCAATTAAATTACCAACATCCGCAGATTTTGTCCCAGTTAACAAACAAATCAGCGTTATCCCCAAGCCGTAAAGATCCGAGGCTTTGGTTAATTCTCGGTTGAACATTTGTTCCGGTGGCATGAATCCCATCGTGCCTTTGACGACGCTGCTGGCGGCGATGTTTCCGCCTCCCAAGCGTGCAAAACCGAAGTCTACTAGGTAAACATTTAAGTCTTCGTCTATTAACAAGTTTTCCGGTTTGATGTCGCGGTGAATTACGGGCGGTTTTTGCGATTGCAGGTAAGCTAAAATTTCTAAAGTGGCGATCGCAATTTGCTTGATATCCGGCGGCGAAAAAGTTCGGGCGACAGCAGATTCGGCATTTTTGTATTCCTGCACCATGCAGAAACCGCTGTCAGTTTGAAAAGAATCGAGATAGCGGGGAATGCCTGGGAAATCCAGTTTTTGCAAAACTTTAATTTCTTGTTCGTAAGCTTCGTATTCTGTCCAGCTAGCACCTAATTGGGCAAATTGAAATTGCTTAATTACAACTAATTTTTGAGTCTTCGTATTTTTCGCTAAGTATGTAACTCTGCCGCCGAGACTGTTGTGTCCGAGTTCTTTTTCAATCTGATAGCCGTGAGTGGAAAAATCTGGGAAGGCGTTCATATAGTTTGTAGTAATGTTCTTATGGGAGGGGCTTCTAGCCCGTCATAAACAGGCAAGAAGCCTGTTCCACAAAGAGTTATTTTTTTTTGATGGGTTTCTATCCTGTCAGCAACAGGCAAGATGCCTGTTCCACAAAGAGTTATTTTTTTTTGTGGGGTTATATCCTGTCAGCAACAGGCAAGATGCCTGTTCCACAAAGAGTTATTTTTTTTGGATGGATCGACATTACCAACATAACTTTTTTCCAAAAAGGCGGCAAGTGCGGTATGATGTGATTTCGCGATCGGTTCTAGCGGGGAGCAGTCGCTAGAGGAAACGGGGAAAGTTCGGTGCAAGTCCGGCGCTGTCCCGCAACTGTAATGAAACCCTTGTGGTTTCTCAAGTCAGAATGCCCGCCGATATCTAACTCACTTTTGAACGCATCTGCGAGGTACGGATGATGGATGGAATTAACACGGCTGTACGCACAAAGCACAGTCTATTTGTTTGCACTGCTTGCGCTAGTGTTTGGAAAAACGGCAAGCGAGAAGGCAAAAGCGGCGGTCAACAATTTATGGAAAACTTGTCGCAACTCGCTAAAGATTGGGAGTTTTCTGATAAGTTTGAGATTCAAGAAGTTGAGTGCATGAGTGCTTGCAGTCACTCTTGTGCGGTGTCTTTTGCTGCTGTAGGAAAGTACACTTATCTGTTTGGCGATTTACCAGCAAATGAGGCGGAAAGCGTCGAGGCTGTACTCGAATGCGCGGGTCAATACTATGCTAAACCGGACGGTTTGTTGCCTTGGTCTGAGCGTCCTCAAGCTCTGAAAAAAGGCGTTTTAGCAAAGATTCCACCGCTGGCAAATTAGAGCATTTCTCGTTACCATGCTCTGCCCATTGGTGACAACTTAACGTCAAACCGATCGTCTCTCTTGTTTTTATCGAAATCTAGATCCCCCCTAACACCCCTTAATAAGGGGGGGACAAGAAATATTCTCAAAGTCCCCCTTCTTAAGGGGGATTTAGGGGGATCTAGAGTTCGCCTAACAGCGACTTTTAATGTAGGTTTCAGTATTAATTTGTCACCTACGATCTCGGCCTGGTAACGCCTACGCAGAGGCTCTGCCTCGTCTTAAAAGCGCTCCTTTATTCCAGCGAGGCAGAGCCTCTAGATTAGCATTCCCAGGCAGAGCCTGGGAACGAGATATCCCATCACCAAATAAGCACAAAATTATCAATGCACAAAATTCCTGTTACTGTCATCACTGGTTTTCTCGGTAGCGGCAAAACTACCTTAATTCGCCACTTATTGCAAAATAATCAAGGTCGCCGCATTGCTGTTCTGGTTAACGAATTTGGCGAAATCGGAATTGACGGAGAACTCCTGCGCGATTGTCAAGTTTGCGACGAAGAAGAAAATGTCAGCAGCAATATTGTAGAACTAACAAATGGTTGTCTTTGCTGCACTGTTCAAGAGGAATTCTTGCCGACTATGCAGGAACTGTTGAAGCGCAGAGAACAAATTGATTGTATTGTAATAGAGACTTCTGGCCTCGCACTTCCTAAACCTTTGATTCAAGCTTTTCGCTGGCCGGAAATTCGCACGGGTGCTACAGTGGACGGTGTGGTTGCTGTTGTCGATTGCGAAGCTGTTGCTAGCGGTTCTTTTGTCGGTGATATCGATGCTTTGATGGCACAGCGGCAGGCTGATTCTAGTTTAGATCACGAAACTCCGATCGAGGAATTGTTTGAAGACCAGTTAGCCTGTGCCGATATGGTACTTTTAACGAAGGTCGATCGCGTAGATGCTGAAACTCACCAGAAAGTCCAAAGCTGGTTGCAACAAGAGTTGCGTCCGAGTGTGAAAATTGTTCCCTGCAAAGGTGGCGAAATTAACCCCGATGTGCTTATGGGATTTAATGCGGCGGTTGAGGATGATTTGGAGTCTCGCCCGAGTCACCACGACACTGAGGAGGAACACGAACACGATGATGATATTAACTCGACTTTCTTTATTGCCGATCGCGAATTTGAACCTGAAGCATTGGTGAAAAAACTGCAATCCTTGATGCAGCAGGAGGAAATCTATCGGATTAAAGGGTTTGTGGCGGTTCCCAAGAAACCGATGAGGATGGTGTTGCAAGGTGTGGGTTCGCGGATAGAATATTTTTACGATCGCCCTTGGCAACCTTCCGAGATCCGCCAAACCAAATTAGTGCTGATCGGTCGAGAGTTAGAGCGCGATCGAATTGCAGCTATGATTAACAATTAATTGTCATCGGAGAGGGGCGGGTTTATCGATATTTTGAATTGCAGCAAATATTATTGGTAAAACTCGCCCCGACAAGTTCTGACAAACCATTTATTAACATTATTTAATATTGTGGGCGCTGCCAGCAGGTCTGGTGTACAATAGCGATAATGGTTATCATTGTACAATAATCGAGGTCAAGTATGGTGACTGCTGGGGCGATCGAATCAGTTCCTGTTACCGTTCTCACGGGTTATCTCGGCGCAGGCAAAACTACGCTACTGAACCGCATTTTAACACAAGAACACGGCAAAAAAGTTGCAGTCATCGTCAACGAATTTGGCGAAGTAGGCATAGACAACCAACTGATAATTGATGCCGACGAAGAAATTTTTGAGATGAACAACGGCTGCATTTGCTGTACAGTCCGAGGCGATTTAATTCGGATTATCGGTAACTTAATGAAGCGGCGAGACAAATTCGATCACATAGTTATCGAAACCACAGGTTTAGCCGACCCCGCACCCGTAATTCAAACCTTTTTTGTAGACGAAGATATGCGGGAAAAATTACTGCTAGATGCAGTTGTCACCGTAGTAGATGCCAAGCACATCTGGCAGCACTGGGACGCCGACGAAGCTCAAGAACAAATTGCCTTCGCTGATGTAATTTTGCTCAATAAAACTGATTTAGTGAGTGACGAAGAATTGGCAGAATTAGAAAATCGAATTCGCGCCATGAATGCAATGACCAAAATTTACCGTACCCGCAACGCTGAATTAGCAATGGAGGCTTTGTTGGGCGTTAAAGCATTTGATTTGAACCGGGCATTAGAAATCGAACCAGACTTTTTGGGCGAACACACTCACGAACACGACGAAACAGTTACCTCCGTAGCCATAGTAGAATCAGGGGCTATTGACCGCAACAAATTTAGCGATTGGATGGAGGAATTGTT
Source organism: Microcoleus sp. Pol14D4 (assembly GCF_036701245.1). NCBI lineage: Bacteria > Bacillati > Cyanobacteriota > Cyanophyceae > Oscillatoriales > Microcoleaceae > Microcoleus > Microcoleus sp. Pol14D4. The sequence goes on along the minus strand of NZ_JAUBQM010000031.1, from coordinate 26,703 downwards.
GCGAACTCAAGGACCGAATATCTTTCGGACAAAAGGCATTTTGAATGTCGCCGGAGACAACAAGCGATTTGTTTTTCAAGGAGTACACATGGTGTTCGATGGCCGGCCGGATAGACCTTGGAAAGCTACCGAAACTCCGAAAAACGAGCTTGTATTCATCGGTCGCAACTTAAACGAAAATCAATTGCGAGAGGATTTCAGTCGGTGTCTAGTTTAAAAAGTAGCGAACGAACCCTGGAATTTCACGCCGAAGCAATGCTGTCTGACTACGTAACTGCTGTTACTTGGTCGCCGGATGGCACAAGTTTAGCAATGTGTTCCGCTGCGGGAGAAGTGATGCTGGCGGCAGTAGGGGAAGTTAATGAATTGTGCTTGCAAACACTACAAAGTGCCACGGGTAAGTCAGCCGATTGTTTGTCTTTTTCCCGCGACAGTCAATTCCTAGCTGCTGGCGGACAAGATGGAAAAGTGCGAATTTGGCGGGTTAATTCTGGCGAATTAATTGCTGATTTGAATAACCAGCGCGTCTGGGTTGATAAGTTAGCTTGGAGTCCCAACTGCAACCAGTTAGCTTTCAGTATGGGCCGCTACGTTCAAGTCTGGAATGCTGAGGATAATGTTGTTGAAGTAACGCTGAATTTCGACTCATCATCTATCTTAGATTTAGCATGGCATCCTATGGTTCAATATCTGGCAGTTAGCGGCTATCAAGGTGTCAAAGTTTGGCATGGCGAAGACTGGGACGAAGACCCGGAAATTTTATCAGTACCCTCCGCAACAGGTGCAGTTTCTTGGTCGCCACAAGGGGAATATTTAGCTTGCGGCAATATGGACAATACTCTAATTGTTAATGAATGGGGCAATTTTGAACCGTGGGTAATGCAGGGTTTTCCGGGGAAGGTTCGGGAGTTAGCTTGGTCGGATAAAACTAATTCTTTGGGTGCGCCTTTGTTAGCAGCTTCGAGCTCTCAAGGTATTTCTGTCTGGGAAAGAGACGCTGATGAAAGAGTCGGTTGGGATTCTTGGGCGTTAGAAGTGCATGAAAATGTGGTAAATGCGATCGCCTTTCAACCTAGCACATTTTTATTAGCTTCCGCCGCTGCAGACGGTCAAGTTTGTTTGTGGGGAGAAGCAGAACAATTGCTGCAAATTCTAGAAGGTGCAGAGGGCGGTTTTTCCTGTCTCGCATGGCATCCCGAAAGCCACTTTCTCGCCGCTGGCGGATGCGGTGGCGAATTGCTGGTTTGGTCATAAACTTATGCGCGGCAAAGAGTTCGGGCTGAGCAAGCTGTTATAAGTAGGGCGTTAAATTACTTTTTGCGTAAGTAAGCGTAAAAAACGTACAACAGATAGAGCCTGTGCATCCTGGACTTTTATCCTCTCTTTCTTGTCAAAATTCCTTGACTGGGACTGAACAGCAAAGCCCCTAAAAATAACCCAAAAATAACTAATACAATGGCCGCCCCAGACGGCATATTAAAATAATAGCTGAGATACATACCAGTCACGCTAGCTGTAATCCCAATCATTGCTCCCAATCCCATCATTAAATGCAGCTCTTTTACCAACAAATACGCTGTTATTCCCGGCCCGATTAACAGAGAAATTACTAACAGCGCCCCCACAGTTTGCAAACTCGCAACAATCGTCAGCGTAATCGCCGAAATCATCCCCAAATAAATCCAGTTTACAGGCAAACCTGACGCTTGCGCTCCCAACGGGTCAAAAGTATAGAATAGCAGTTCTTTGTAAAGGAGTTTGACCGCCACCAAAATTATTAAAGTTATGACAAAAGTCTGCTGCACGTCAGCAGGTGAAACTGACAAGATATTTCCGAACAAAAAACCGTCTAAGTCTAATTTTGTTGTCCGCAACAGGCTAATTAGCGTGACGCTAATTGCTAAAAATGTAGACAAGATTAATGCCATAATTGCATCAATTTTTAGGCGCGATTGCGATTGAATCCAGGCCATTATTACCGCGCTGATAATTCCCGATATAAACGCGCCGATCGAAATATTGAAACCTAAAGAAAAAGCTACTGGCAATCCTGCTAATACTGAATGGGCAATCATGTCAACCATCATTCCCATTTGCTGTACAATTAAGTAGGAGCCGACAACGGCGCAGAGAATGCCTAGCAAAACGCCGACGGCGATCGCATTTCGCATAAACTCGAATTGTAGTGGCTCAATTAGTAGGTTTAACATTGAATTCCATCAATAATATAATTTTTTCAACTACAATAAACTGCACAGGCGGGACGCCCGTGCCACAATCAACTTTTAAGATAAATCTTTTTTTGCTTAGGCAGCAACTAAACTTAAATCGTATCCATAGGCTTTTTGAATATTGGCTGCGGTCAGCACTTCTCGGCAGGAACCAGTTGCAATTAACTGCTTATTTAGCAATAATAAATTGTCGTACTGTTTTAAAGTTTCGCCTAGATCGTGGCTGATTACTAGCAATGTTTTATTTTCTGCTTTTAGTTCGGCAAAAATATCGAAAATAATTTCTTCGGTTGCTTTGTCGATCGCGTTAAAAGGTTCGTCGAAGAAGAATAAATCGGCTTGTTGGGCGATCGACCTTGCTAAGAAAATCCGCTGCTGCTGTCCGCCAGACAGTTCGCCAATTTGCCGATCGCGCAAATCCCACATTCCCACCCGCAGCAAAGCAGCTTTGACCAATTCTTGCGACTGCTTCGAGGGGCTGCGAAACCAACCAGTCTGGACAGTTCGCGCCATCATTACGGCATTCCACACCGTAATCGGATAATCCCAGTCAATTTGCGATCGCTGCGGCACGTAAGCCACCCGCGACAACTGTTCCTTCAGCAGCCGTCCCTGATATTTCACCAAACCCCGACAGGCCGGGATCAATCCCAGCATCGCTTTCACCATCGTGCTTTTCCCCGCGCCGTTGGGGCCGAACACACCGGTTAATTGTCCGGGATCTAACTGGAAATTCACGCTGTTGAGGGCCGCAATTCCTCGATAATTGACAGCCAAGTCTTGCACTTCTAGCATAATTAGAGATTTTGAGAACGATTCTTGTTCGTAGCTACTAGAATAGGATAACTCGAAAAAGCAATAACGATTATCGTTCCAAAGGTGAAAATGTTAACGAACTGGGCTGGAAAAAGCTGCAGATTATGCGGTGCGGCTGTTTTGGCAATTGGCTGCGGGCTGGTTGGGTGCAGTGGAGGACAGAACGCAAGCCGGGCGCCAGAGAGTCCCGCCGCGACTCAAACTCCAGCCAGTCGGGCGGCCAACTTGCCCAAAGTCGTCGCCACGACTGGCGTTATCTGCGACATAACTAAAGAAATTGCTCAAAGTTCGATCGACACCACCTGTCTAATTAAGCCGGGAGACGACCCCCACGCCTACCAAACCAAGCCGGAAGACCGCAAAGCGATTGAAACAGCAAATCTGATTTTATACGGCGGCTACAACCACGAACCCAGCATCATTAAGTTAATTGAATCTAGCAGTAATTCCGCGCCCAAAATCCCCGTCCACGAACTCGCCGTTCCCAAACCGCTGATGGGCGAACACGAGCACGAACACGGTGAAGAGAAAGCGGAAAACAAACCCCATGCAGAAGGTGAAAAAGTCCCTGACCCTCACGTTTGGCATAATCCTCAAAATGGCCGGCGCATGGTAGAAATAATTCGCGATCGATTGATCGAACTTTCCCCCAACAATGCTCAACTTTATACAAAAAATGCAGCAATCTTAACAGATGAGTTGCAAAAAATAGATACTTGGATCAAAGCTCAAATTGCGACTATTCCAGCTCAAAAACGGAAGTTAGTAACAACTCACGATGCTCTGAGTTACTATGCCGATGCTTACGGTTTGGAGATGGCTGGAGCTTTGCAGGGTGTGACGACAGAGGAACAGCCCACCGCAGCAAGAATTGCTGAATTGTCCTCAGAAATTAAGACTGCAGGAGTGCCGACAATTTTTGCCGAAACTACAACTAATCCGAAGTTGATGGAGACTGTGGCGAGGGAGGCAAATGTCCAAATTTCCGACAAGGAACTTTACAGCGACGAGTTGGGCGGCCCCGGCACCGGTGCTGATACATATCAGGGAATGCTGAAAACTAATACTTGCGCGATTATTTCTGGCCTCGGTGGCAATTGTACTTCTTTTGCCGGAGAAACTTCACCAAATCCCCAACCATAGACTTTCTAAAGTTCCTCTACTAGCAGGCACCTTACCTTTGCTGGGTACGCAGCAAAAAGCAGCGCTCGCAATCGCAGGGGTTTTCGATGGCAAACGCTGCGTTTGCAGCGATGACTTTAAGGCGAATTTTTTTCCTCGGTACTGGGGGGTTTTTGGCCAATTCCCAATTGCTTTTTAGAGGATTTTAAGTCTTTCCAAAGCATCTTAATATCTTTATAAGCTTTCTCAGCGCTAATTTTCCCCCCTGTTTCCAGCGAGCAAATATAAGTTATTTTTTGAGCAAACTCCTGCAAGTTGGCATTAAACGCCAAGTTTTCTGGCGTGAAATCACCGTAGTAGCGATTGCGAGGATGTAAAAAATCTTCCCGCTCTTTCATTGCCCCCTCCTAATTAAACTTTTGGTATTCAACTTTTGGTTCGGTCTCTGCTGTTAATAGCACTATTTGTACTCTGTATCGCGGCGCTAACTTGCTTCTATTGTATTGCGTAAGTAGCAATTGTGCTTTTTCGCTCTGTATTTAGTCTATTAATGCAGTCTTAACCTTAAGTTAGCTTTATTTTAACTTTTCTTTAACCTAAAAGCACAAAAAATGGGAAATGCGCGGTTCGCATCTCCCTTGAGATATATTTGGCAGTTGGTGATTAACCTTTTTTGAAGCCGAATATTTACTTGTGGCACTCGCAGCCGGCGTGGCCGCAGCCTTGGCCGTTGGGGTGGCCGTCAGCGCAAGCACTGGAACAGTATGTTTTGCCGTTTTTTTCAATGGCTTCGCTGGGGCTGACAACGCACGAACATGAAGGACAGGCACATTTTGTTTGGGTGGCGGTAGTCATAATTTAGATTCTCCTAGTGGGGTTATTTCTCTGTACTAATATCTGAACACATATTCAGATATTAGTCAAGGGAATGTAAAAGTTTTGTTACAAAAGGTTTGCCGATCGCACTAAAATGAAAATGAGAATTAAAACTAGCCGGGAAAAGATGTCACCCAACTCTGCTGTTAACGGAGCGATAAGTCAGTCTCACCAAGAAAACGATACACCAACGTGCGATCCATCGCACTTAGTTGACTGTTTGCGGGCCGGGGACATCCAAACACAAGTTCTCAACACCGCCCAAGCCCAGCGGATGGCAGAGTTTTTCAGTCTTTTGGGAGATGCGAACCGCCTGCGACTGCTGTCGGTTTTGGCCAAGCAAGAACTGTGCGTGTGCGACTTGGCTGCGGCGTTGAGTATGAGCGAGTCAGCGGTATCGCATCAGTTGCGGGCGTTGCGGGCGATGCGGTTGGTAAGTTACCGCAAGGTTGGGAGACAAGTTTTTTATAGTTTACTCGATCGCCACGTTTTTGAACTTTACCAAGCAGTCGCCGAACACTTAGACGAAGCCTAATATTATTCTCCTTGGATGGTGTGGCCTGTCACCACAACCGCCTGTTTAATTGATTCTTCAGAAGCTTGAGCCTCAACTGTAACAGTCTTAGCAGCTACATCCACATTGACAGAAGCATCGGAGTCAACTGTTTTGATGGATTTTGTAATTGTATCACCGCAGCCAGAACAGACGATCGACGGAACTTTAAGTACCAGTGCCATAATAAAACCCAAATATTGTAGATGACAGTATTGATTGTGCTTTTATTTTAATCTAATTTCGCTTTCCAAACAAAAGTGCGCCAGAATAAATTCTGACGCTACAAGAAGTAACTCTTCGGGCGCCGATTAATGAGTGATGACTAATGAGTGATGACTAATGACTTAGTATCTGGTATGCACCGCCCAACGGCTGCTGCTACAGGCCGCAAACTAAGAACTAAATCAGCCATATCTGCCAAAGAAAGAGCTTGCCGCGCGTCAGAAACTGATTTTTCGGGTTGCGGGTGACACTCAATAATTAATCCGTCAGCACCGCAAGCAACCGCTGCTTTGGCTAGCGGTGCGACTAATTCTCGCTTGCCGACGGCGTGAGAAGGGTCTACAATTACTGGCAAATGAGTTAACTGTTTCAGTGCTGCGACTGCACCTAAATCTAATACGTTTCGGGTGTAATTGTCGAAGCTGCGGATGCCTCTTTCGCAGAGAACTACATGAGGATTTCCGTGACTGAGAATGTATTCGGCGGCCATCACAAATTCTTCGATTGTGGCTGATAAGCCGCGTTTTAGGAGGACTGGTTTTCCGGCTTGACCGATCGCCTTTAGCAACTCGAAGTTTTGCATATTCCGACTGCCTACTTGCAGCATATCAGCATAGGTGACAACTGGCTCGATTTGAGCGATCGACATTACCTCTGTCACCACGGGTAAACCGTAACGCCGGCTGACATCGGCTAAAATTTCCAGTCCCTCAATTCCCATTCCTTGGAAAGCATAGGGAGAAGTGCGGGGTTTGTAGACTCCGCCTCGCAAAGCTTGCACCGATGCGGCGGAGAGTTGGCGGGCGACGGTTTCCATTTGTGCGGAACTTTCGACGGTACAGGGGCCGCCGATGATTAATAATTCTGTGCCGCCGACTGAGACTGTTTCTGAGAGTTTGACAATTGTTTGGTGTTCGGGATGAGATTTGGTTGCGAGTTTGGCTTCTAACATGAGGGTATTTTCCTGGAAATTTAAGTGGGTGGTTGACAATAAAAAACCCGGAACTTTTAGGAGTTCCGGGTTCGTGCGAAAAGACAGCGCGACAATTTACCCAGAACTTTTGTTGGGCCAAAAATAAAAGCTGTCGTACCAGTTACTGAATAATGTCATTGCTGTTTTCGCTTGTACTGGATTGGTTGTTGGGAAAAGAAGTAGAAAAAACAAAACCGCAGGTGTTAATCTGCGGTTCGCCCGGATGTTCACAGTGAATTACCAATTCACTCCGGGCGAACTTGGCTGCACCAAAAATAAAAATTGCTGTTGGCTGTGAACTTGGCTGTGAACATAGCTGAAGTGCTGCGATTTGTTGATTAAACACAATACTATTCGACAAGCTAGCACAGGGAAAGAGGGATGTCAAGTTATTTTTTCCAAAAGTTTTGTAGAGTGGGCGCTCTTGTCCCCCCTTGTTCAGGGGGGCTAGGGGGGATGGAGGGGCTAAGTAGTAAGGTGGAGTTCGATCGCTCTTTTCGCCCCTTAATCAGGAATATGTCTCGTTTATAGCTTCGTTTCAATAGTCCCTAACGGCTCTTATTAAGGGGGGCATGAGTATTTAAAGTCTTTATCTATATCTCGTTTCTAGCGCAGTTTAGATCCCCCCTAACCCCCCTTAATAAGGGGGGAACAAGAAGCACTCAAATTTAACCCGTACTCCTCTTATTAAGGGGGGCATGAGTATTTACAATCCTCATCTATGTCTCGTTTCTAGCGCAGTTTAGATCCCCCCTAAGCCCTCTTAATAAGGGGCGGACAAGAGGGAGCTTTCGGATGGGAGGGGGAGCGATACTTGGATGCAAGGGAGATATATTGATTAATCCCAGCCGAAGTCTCGATCGCACAATTCGGCTAGTCTTTGGTTGTGCGATCGAAAATATCCTCTCAATTGCTCGTATACTGTGTTGTTGATGGGGGGATATTGGGTGGCGTTGTACTTTTCGTAGGTTTGTAGTTGGTGCGGCGGTAAGTCTAGAAATTCTAAGACGCTGTTGTATGTGCCGAAGGTATTGGTATACAAGTCTTCGCTTTTGAGGATTAAAAGTTGTGATTTGGGAAAAAGTTTCATCCAGGCTGGGAGTTGATCGGCGTAAATGCCGCGGGTTAGATAGCTGTGGTGTTGGTGTTCGTAACTGTAGTAGTTTGGGTTGGCTTGGAGTTTTTCTATTTCGCCTTTGAGTCTTTCGGGCTCCGCGGCGATCGCACTTTCTAATGATAGGGATTCGTAGCCTATTTTGATATAGTAATAATAGTGGGAGATTGCGCGTTCTACTGGGTTTCTCAGCAGGGCGATTATTTTAACTTTGGGACATAAATCATAAATTCGCTGGGGAACTTGGGGGTGACAGATGTAGTAGGGGCTGGCTTCTCCGGTTACTAGATTTTCGCCTGTTTGGGGCTGGGGAAATTGGGCGTAGTACCAGTCTGGGCTTTTGTCGAAGTTGAAGTCGAAGTAATGGATTTCTTTTTGGGCGGCGGGGGCGATTTGGGGATGTTGGATTAGGTAATTGTACAGGGATGTTGTGCCGCCTTTTTGGGCACCGATGATGATGAAGTCGGGGGGTTTGGAGGGTTGTTTCATGGGTGGGGATGGTAGGTTTATATTTTGCACTTGTACTGACAGTGTGCCGGATTTGGCATTTGTACCGATAGTCCGCCGGGGGGACAAACGAAAATTCGATCGCACTTGGGGGCATTACGGCAATTCGATCGCACTTGGAGGCATTACCGAAATTCGATCGCCCAATTGAGATTCGATCGCACTGACAGGCTTAACCACAATTGGATCGCCCTCTCTACATTCTAGATTCCGGTGGTTGAAACCGAGCCTAGACAAACAAAGCCTGCCGGGGCGGGCTGGGAAATACATGGTATACGATGATCGCGATCGCTGTTTTTGGGCGATCGAATTCACTCTGGGTCTGGCGACTGACATTTCAATTTAACTAGATTAGAGTGGAGTGAGGAAGATCTAATTCGTGCGGGGCAAATCTTTCGCTGAGAAATATATTATCGGCGGCGATTTTGGTTGCGGGTTTGTGGGTTTTATTTTTCAGCCAAGGTACAGATTTAAATTTGTGCAAGAGGCTGATATGTAAGTTGCAAAAAATGGGAACAATAAAGATGGGATTGTACTGTCGAGCAGTAACTACCAGCAATACCATCTCTGAAATTATTCAGGAAGGCGTCAATGTTTAAGAGCAAATTATCCAAAGTTATCGTATCCCTGCTGCGGCGGATTGCTGGTGTTACCAGATCCGGTGCCAAGCGGCTGATGAGAGCAATGCTGCAAACCCTGATGGCTATGGGCCGGAGGGCGAGACTGCCGGTGGCGGGGTTTGTGCTGCCAACGGTGACGATGGTGTTGCTGGTAGTTATTTTGTTGACAGTGGCGATTACGCTGCGATCGTTCGATCGGGCGAATACGGCGCGTAACGTGCGCGTGAACCAGCAGGTGCTGGCGGCCGCGACTCCCGCGCTCGATCGGGCGAAAGCGAAAATTGCATATCTGGTGGGGGAAGGCAACCTAGTGACGGGTACTCCCTCAGATCGACAATTGTACCTGGCCATGTCGTCTTACCCAGCCGCCCCAACTCCGACAAACCCAGATTTGTATACATTTGGAGACGAAGAGCGCTTGGTACTCAGAGCAGATCTTTCTGGAAATGGTATCAGCCTTACTGACGACCCAAAAGGATCGCTTTTTAGCGCGTCCGGAGAAGAAAATGAAGCGCTAAATACTGCATGGAGGTATCCCGTCGATACCAATAACGACGGTATATTTGACACTTTTACTCTTTACGGAATCTACTTTCGTACTCCAAGAAGTGTAACTCCAAGACCGAGAAGGGAACTGGATGCCAGAACACCGCCCATGCGAACAGGAACCACAAACCCAGCCTGTGCTCAAGGAGAGGGTACAGTTGCAAGTTTGGTAGGGGACTCTGGTTGGGAAAGAATAAGTGGCAGGCTCCAGAAAAGTTTTTTTGTTTACACGGTTAACGTACCGATTACACAGACAGAAGCTAGCACATTGGGTGGGAGTTATCAAGCTTTCCCCGGAACCCCCAGCATATCGGCTCTCGAATACCAGCAAGATCAAAGCCGCATTCCCCTCAGCAACAATGCGGTTGTATATGAAGACGACTTAGATATATCGCCTGGGCCTCCGTTGAATCTAAACGGACGGATATTGACAAATAGCAACTTATTGGTATCGGGATTGGGTGGTGCTAGAAACATCAGACTATTTGAAGTCAGCAGCAAGCAATCTTGTTTTTACGATCAAGAAAATAGCAGAATTGTCGTAGGCGGTAATGTTGTTAACGGGTGGTCGGGCAGCAATGCGCCGACAAATTCGGTGGAAGTACATCTTTTCAAAACTATAGCCGACGCCAACCAACCCAATACAAATGCACCCGCAATTGACACCACCAATCAATCTGTCGCGGACAACAGCCTTCAGGTACTGTACAACAACAACGCTTACTCCGAGCGGTTAGCTGCTCTGGTAGACGGTCAAATACAAGCAGATCCAACAGGTGCTAACGACCCAGTTTCTGTTCAGCAAGCAATGCTGCCCCCTAAGAGTCAGAGTCGCGATCAAGCATTACAAGATTATTTTAGAGAACGGCTGCGGAAAGTTACTTTTGCAGAAGCACCCCTCGCCAGCGCGGTCAACGGAAAGTATTTAGCTCCGAATGTACCGAACAGGAACTACAGAATTCAAGACGCCGGTAACAACAGTCTCAGACCCGCAGATAATACTTGGAGCCTTCCTAATGGAACAGCGACAGTAGGCGCTCTTACAGGGGCGGGACTCACTATTCGTCCAGATCAGCTACCAGCCGAAAACCCCGAGGAGTTACAACTTACTGAGAGCGAAAATTTCTTGGGCAATCGAGTCACAGTGGGTAACAACTTGCCAGCACTGCGGTGGAACGGTACTAGCTTTACTGATGATCCTCAGCAAGTAGATGGCACCACTCCATGGCAAGACGGCGGAATTCGCACCCGAACACCGCAAGTGACTAAACTTGCTGACGTGGGAGCAACAGCCCGCGGCAACGGTTTAGGCGAAGCACCAGGCAACCCAAACTCTTTCAGCGATGGTTTCTGGGAAAAAAGCGCCGCTGAAAGACCGCGAACTCCCCTGGACGGTGTTGGTGGTCTGCGGGTAATTACCAGTGCAGGAGTGTACGATCGCACTAATTCTTTCCTACCGCCACCTACCTGGATACAGCCTGCTGCTGCTGCCGCTAATGCGAGATTGAAAAGCGGCCCGGCATCGAGGGCTACTGCTTTCACTGTAGACAATACTTACGACGACCCGGAAACTCCTGCTGTGGAAGAGTACCGCGTCGTGTGGCCCGACTCGATGCCGATGTCACCGCTGGGTCCTGGTTCTCAAGTATGGAACAACGGTACTGTAGCGGCGGGTGGTGTTGCTGCCGGAGGTTGGGGAAACTGGAACCCTATTTGGTCGCCGCCGGTGGCACTCCCCGCTCTACCAGACGCCACGGCCCTGCCACTAGCAGAAACAAATCCTAATTTTGTTAATGAAAACCTAAACCCCGCCAATCGCAAATTTGCCAAAGGCGACTTGCGGATGCGGGCAACGGCAGTTTATCACTACGCAAACAGCGCCTTCGACCCAGTAGCACTAGCACCAGGAGCTCAACCAACTCAAACCCCCCTGGCTTGCGTCAGCAGCTACTACGACCCCAGCAATGCTTCCACAGCGAGAAACATCTCGACGGGGGCGCTGCCCGATGTCAGCGGACAGGGAGGGCTGGCACCAGATGTGGCTACACGCGCAGCAACACTGGGAAGACAGCAGGCTTTTATCGGCTCTAACAACGGCATCACCTACGGCCCCCCAACCCAAAGACTGCAACCGGCTGTTTCAAACTTGAACCCTGCTACAGGCTTGCTGGGCGGTGGAGACGCAATTTTGGAAGCCCAGGCAAATATGGTTTTTCCAGACGGTAGGTTTGCCAACGGGCCGTTGAGAACCGCCCTCCAAGTGGCTCCTGCGGCTCGCACCCTAGCACAACAAGCCGCTATTGACTCAACTAATTGTGCGCTACAAATACTTGATGGCTCGATAGGCGTTCCCCAGCCCGCACTGATTCCCCACGGGGCAATTCAAGAAGTAGCATTTATCAACGGCAGAGAAGTCAAGGCGATCGATCGCGACAACTCGACCACGATCGTCAACGAAGCCTTTACGCTCAGCAGTCCCCTTCCTCAGCCAGCCCCCGCCCCCCAAGCAGCACAATTAACAGCCACTTACAACCAACCCCTAGAAGAACGGGAACCCCTAGAAATTCGAGCCACTCAGCTAGATATCAATGTTTTGCGCGGAACAAACATTGCAGGAACTGAGTGGTTGCTGCCAAACAGCGGGATTATTTATGCTAGCCGGGACGACGCGCTGCCGGATCGCAGCTCTCGATCGAATTCTCGATTGACGGACAGAACTATCAGTCCTGGAGACAACCTGCTCGACCCCACCCGCAAGCCTAACGGCATTGTCCTGATTAACGGTCAGCAGCTATTTCGCGGTGGCGCCACCCCCACAGCACCAGCGAACCTCAATGCTGTGGTCATAGAAAAAGGACTGACCCTGGTATCGAATTTGCCCGCTTACATCAAAGGAACCTTTAACCTTCACGGCAACATCCCGCCCGCTGCTCCGGGTAGTCCAACCACTTTTACACAAGTGGAAGAGTTTGGGGCTCTTGTGGACGCAACCTGGGGAAATTTTTACACCCGCAATAACCTTGACCCCAACTTTGCCTGCCGCGCGGGCGATCCGAGGCTTCCGAACTGTACCGTGGGAGACTTTTGGAGACCGGCAACAGTGCTGGCAGATGCAGTCACCCTGCTATCGCGAAATTACCGTTTTGGCTTCCGCAACGAGGGAGACTTTGACCTGAGAAACAATGCGGGCGCTGCTGCTGTATTGCCCCGCAGACAGCAAGGATTTTTCAACAACAACTTTGTTACTAACGGACTTTCCAGCGGGGCGTTTTCAGACAACCTCAATTTACGAAATACCACAGGTGCTAGCACTACACCGGTGACAGACGGTACCTACGTGGCTGCATCTCCCGCGCCCCGGCTATGGAGTTCCTACTTCAACAACTTTGTCACGCCGGTGCAGCGGCGCGGGAATTTCCCACACTATTTAATGGAAGTTTGCACAAAAATCCCGGTGGCTGCCTGTACCGATGCTGACTGGTTTGTCGATCCGCTAGCACTAGTGCCACTGACGGCAGCAGCCGCGAACGCAGCGGGCCAAACAACTTATGCGTCACCCGTTACTACCCCTGCTACCCCTTTTAAAGCTGGATCGACTGTCGATCCCCCAGTGCCAGCATTGCAGCGATTCCCCCGCCGCGTAGCTTTTGCAAGAACAGCAGGTAATCCCGCCACACAGCCTTGGGGGATTTCTGGAACCGCTATTGCTGCCAATATTGCTGCCCCTACACCTGGCTCTCTGTGGTTTGCGGCCAATACTGGGGGTGCCGTCAGCTTTAATGGCACAGGTCTCCCCTATGTGGTAAACAATTCCACCATTCCTGCCAACACCCTAGACGGCGCAAATGTACGGCTACCCTCTTTAGTGCCTGTATCAACACCCGCAAATTCGGCAATAGGATCGGTAGCAAACCCAGCGCCAACTGCACTACAACTCTATAATGGGTCACAGCCGCTACTGCTCCCAGTCCCGCAGATCCAAACTTTGTCAGCAGCCACCGCTCCAGGCGGGAATATAATGCCAAGAGGTACAACTAATGTCAGAGCAACAGGATGGATACCCCAAGCTGTAAATACCACCTTTAATCTGATCATTGGAGCTGGCGACACTCCTTCACGGGCACTCAACGCTACCAGTGGAGACTTTAACGGCGGCTTGCAAAACTTGCCTCGATTCTTGGAAAGCTGGAATAACGGGGGAGTGACTAGTAATATCCGAGGCTCTTTCATCCAGCAAAATCGCAGCGCTTTCAGCACAGCGCCTTATCAGCCAATTCTGCCGCTGAACCCATCTGGCTTAGCGAGCCTGTTTCAACTTCAGGGAGTACCTCCAAGCCTAACTATCGCAAACACATACAACACAGATGCTGGTGCTGGGTTGATTCCCTACTTCAGCCCGCCCGCCCGGAACTGGGGTTATGATGTGGGCCTGCTATCTCAGCCACCTGACTTGTTTACTCAAAGGTTCACTACTCCTGCGACAAAGACTCAGCCTGCTGAGTATTTCCGGGAAGTATCCCGCAATGACCCGTGGGTAACAACTTTGATGTGTGGCACTGTAGCTCCAGATCAGCCGAATGCCAATCAAAATGCCACTTCCATTCGCAGTGGCTGCCCGACTTAACCCTCTAACTTTCCGCCGCGCAATTACTGGAGTCCTATTTATGACTAAGCGACAACAACAGCAAAATTTATTGCAGTCACGAGATGGTGGCTACACGATTATCGAGTCATTGGTAGCGATGATTGTAGTTTCGGTGCTGATGATTGCGATCGCCCCTGTGATGGCTTTCTCAGTAGCGACTCGCGTACAAGCGCGGCGGACGGAACTCGCTACCCAGGCGGCGAGAACTTACATCGACGCTCTCAGGACGGAGGCGATCAAATTCGGTGGCTCAGGGTTCCCAATCCCTGCAGGAGGCGTGTTGGCCGATGCACCAGTTCCGACAGTCAACCAGACATACTGCGTTGATATGGATGGAACAGGAGTTTGTGAGACGAGTAGCACCAAAGACTTTTACGTTCAGGGCGCTTGGCTAAATCCAGATCCCTCTATTACTGGTGGCGATCCAACATCAAAAGGCTACCAGCTCTTAGTCCGGGTTTATAGGGCTGATTCCTTTGCTTCGGGTGTAACTTTGAATCCGACCCCAAGGACTGGGAAAAAGCAATCTGTTGTGGGTTCAGGTTTGGGCGATCGGACAATGCCAGTAGTAGAAATGTCTACAGAGATTCCCGCCACTGGAGATGCGTCGTATCGCTCACTCTCCGATCGCCTCAGATAACCATCATGAACTACTGTATGCCCATAATTACAGTGAGTGTTATTAGATTAAAATCCCTCCCAACCACTCGCCACAGGAAACGGTCAAAATGAAAACTTTACTCAGGTTGCTTCTAAAAAGTCAGCACCAGCGAAACCGCTCAGGGCCAGCTCAAACAGAAAAGGGCATGACTCTGGTCGAGCTATTAGTCGGAGCAATTATGGCGTTTTTAATCATCACGCCAATGCTCGGTTTTGTAGTCGATATGCTGAATACCGACAGGAGGGAACAAGTCAAGTCAAATACCGAGCAAGACGTTCAGGCGGCACTTGATTTCATCGCCCAAGATTTGAGTCAAGCTATTTATATTTACGATAACGCTGACATTACTGCTATTAACGGCAGCCCAACTCCGCTTCCTAGCGCTCCAAACGCAACTCCTATTCTGGTATTTTGGAAGCGCAAGCAGATTCAAAATGCTGTGTCTGTCGATACGAATCCAGCTACTCGCGTACTGCCAACGAATTGCACCCAAAATACTTGCAATGATACCTACACTCGCTCCTTAGTGGCTTACTACCAGGTTAGAGAAAACAATCTTAATTCTATTTGGTGTCAACCATCAGGAGCCCCTTGTCCGGCACGCATTGAGCGCTATGAAATTAGCGAGGGCATCATGAAAAACCCAGCAGGAACGACTGCCGCCACTCGTTACTTCGATGATAATGAGGCAAAAGATGGTCAAAGACATAGTGCAGCTTTTAATTTAAACTTTGACTGGAACCAGCCAACCCAGAACGTGACAAATCCAGCGGGTTTTGCGGGGTTAAACCCTCAAGTGCTAGTTAATTATATAGACCAAAGTCCATTAGTACCAGCACCTCCAATCGACGAGTGCCAAAGAACTCTAGGCAATCCCACAGCCCAAGTACCAGGGACAACGACAACCTCCCCAGTCTTAGAAACAACTTTAAAAATAGCCAACCCAGACAATACAAATAGCTTTTACGCTTGTGTAGATACCTCTCAAAACATAGCCAGAGTAACTATCAGAGGAAACAGCCTCCGCCGCCTTCAACCCAACAATGCTGATTTCCAAACCAGCAGATCGGCGTTTTTTCCAACAGCAAGCGTGCAAGTACAAGGTCTAGGCGCGCGAGGAAGATAACTGATTTCTAAAACTGATTGCCGAAGCCCGCCACTAGCCGATAAAACAGGAGAATAAAATGAAAATCCCAATATTATTAAAAGTTTTGCAGATTTCTGCAACAAAAGCAAACCCTAATTACAAAAATACTGCATCCAGAAAGGGCGATCAGGGATTCACCCTTCTAGAAGTGCTGGTGATAGCTTTAATCATCGGTATATTCAGTTCGATCGCCGCTCCAAGCTGGGTGGCATTCATCAACAGACAAAGAGTTCGCACTGTGAACGATCGCGTTTTCCAATCATTACGACTGGCACAAAGCGAAGCAAAGCGAACTAAGCGCGAGGTCACAGTTACATTTTCTGCCCCATCTGTCGATCCACCAACAATTACGTTTAACCCGCCACTAGCCACGGGTGGTAGTACCCAGACGTTAAATTCTGGAGGCGAAATCAAGCCCGGCACTATTAAACTTGTCTCTAATGCAACCTCAATCACTTTCGACTACCTGGGCAACGTGAAGGATCAACTTCCCTTAGATACATCAAATAGTCGTCGATTTGTTGCCACAGCTTCTACTGTAAACGGTGCTGCTAAGCAGTGTGCGATCGTGGAAACTATAATAGGAGGCATGAGAACTGCTGAAGGAAATAATTGCACGACTGTACCCTAACTTTCAATAATAAATTTAATCTTAATCTCTAACAGCAATTCCGCCTAAATTCTGAATTGCTAAAATCTATTAACTTAAATTATTTTATATTTCAAATCCTATTAAAACAGTCAAAATATGCAGTTAGAACTAAAACAAATAATCATCCAGCCAGGAAATCAACTATTACTCAAAGACATAACCTGGCCGATGTTTGAAACCCTACTAACAGAATTGGGAGAAAGTCGCGCATCCAGACTTTCTTACAGCAAAGGAACATTAGAAATCATGGTTCCCCTACCCGAACACGAAATTGGGAAAGTCCTGATTGGTAACTTAGTCGAAGCACTACTCGAAGAACTTGGTATTGAATTTTGGTCTCTAGGTTCCACCACATTCAAAAATCAAAAAATGGCTCAAGGAGTAGAACCAGATACCTGTTTCTACATCCAAAACGAAGCCGCAGTCAGAGGCAAAAGCCGCATCGACTTAGAAACAGACCCACCCCCCGATTTAGCCATAGAAATCGACCTCACCTCCCGCACTCAGTTCAACAACTACGAAGCATTAGGAGTACCCGAATTGTGGCGCTACAACGGCCGCAACCTGCAAATCAGCGTACTGCAAGATGGAAAATACATACAGTCCGATCGCAGTCTCCAGTTTCCCAACTTCCCCATCACCGAGCTCATCCCCCAGTATTTAGAACAAAGCAAAACAGCCGGCAGAAACGTCGCCATGAAAGCCTTTCGATCTTGGGTAAAAGCGCAAATTTAGCGGGGCGATGACAAATTTGCAGTAGGGAAACCGCACTACCCTTTCTTGATATCATTTCCGGTAACACCGGAATGATGTTGACGGTTGACGGTTGACTGTTCACTGTCAACCGTCAACCGTCAACTCGAATTTACTATTCCAAGGCTAACGGATTTGATATCATAACTGCTTAACTAACCAAGCGATCGCCCCTTCAACATCAGCAACCTGCTCAACATCCGCAATCGGCGGCCGCTGCACCATCACCACCGGAATTCCCAGTTCCCTAGCCGCCACAATTTTCGCATAAGTAGCACCGCCGCCGCTGTTTTTACTAACAATTGTATCAATCCCATATTCTAATAGTAATTGGCGCTCCTCTTCCAAAGAAAAAGGCCCCCTTGCTAATAACAATTTACCATTAGGAATAGGAGAATTGAGTGCCGGAGGATCGATCGCCCGCATCAAAAACCAAATAGCATCCAAACCCGCAAAAGCAGCCAATTCCTGCCTGCCAATAGTCAGAAACACCCGCTGAGACAGCCCTAATAAAGCCCTTGCAGCCTCCGAGTGGCTGGCAACTTCAATCCAGCGATCGCCCTCCACCCTCTCCCAAGCTGGACGCACCAGCATCAAATAGGGCACATTACACTCAGCAGCAGCAACAGCAGCATTAGCAGAAATCTGAGCCGCAAACGGATGAGTAGCATCAATCAACAAGTCGATCGGGCTATTGAGCAAAAACGCCGCCAGCCCAGCCGCCCCACCAAACCCTCCAATTCGCACCGTACCCGTTTTTTGGGTAAAAGGCTGTTGAGTGCGTCCTGCCAGCGAAGATACCACCTCAATTTCAGCAATTTGAGACGCTCTTGCCGCCAGTTCAGCAGCATCCCCCGTCCCGCCCAAAATTAACAACCGTTTTTTCATAAAATTAGTCCTAACATATCGAACTAATACCTAAAATTTTGGTTAATAATGTCTTTAAGGATCGTCAATTAAATAATTTCCCTTTTTTCTTGTGGGATGGGCGTCCCGCCCGTCCCCGATAGACGGGCGGGACGCCCATCCCACAACAAACAGGAAAAGTGGATTTTATTTAATTCTCATTCCTCAGTAAAGTTTCAACTGCCAACAAAGATGATTCGCTCACTTTTCACATTTTTTACAGTATTAATTGTAACCGGGTTAGTTTGGCTGGGAAATATCGCGCCCGTTGCCGCACAAGTACAACCAACAGATATCACAGATCCCCAACAGGAATTGGGAGAACTCGTTCAAAAAGCTTTTGAAGCTACAAATGAAGGCAAATTTCCTGCCGCAGAAACTTTTTGGACTCAAATCATTGACAAATTTCCCTCACAAGCCGCCGCTTGGAGCAACCGAGGCAATTCTAGAGTCAGCCAAAACAAACTACAAGCAGCTATTTCCGACTACGAAAGAGCGATCGAACTAGCACCCGACGCCCCCGATCCCTACCTCAACCGCGGCACCGCCTTAGAAGGTTTAGGACGCTGGGAAGAGGCGATCGCAGACTACAATCATGTACTAGAATTAGACTCCCAAGATCCAGCAGCCTACAACAACCGAGGCAACGCCGAAGCAGGTTTAGGAAAATGGGAACAAGCAATTGCCGACTACAGCAAAGCCTTTGAACTAGCCCCCGAATACGCATTTGCCCGCGCCAACCACGCCCTCGCACTTTATCAAAACGGGCAAACCAAAGAAGCAATTCGCAACATGAAAAACATCGTCCGCAGATACCCCCAATTTGCCGACATGAGAGCCGCCCTCAGCGCCTGTCTTTGGGAAGCCGGAAAGCGCGGCGAAGCTGAGAGCAATTGGGTAGCAGCAGTCGGCCTCGATGCCCGCTACAAAGACCTCGATTGGGTTGCCAATAACCGCCGCTGGCCACCACTTGCAGTCAGTGCATTAGAGAAATTCTTGCACTTGCAATAATCTCACAACACCAATGAAAAATTGCGAGCATCCCCTGGATTGTGGGGTTTAATTCCTAAAAGGGATGCTCCCAAGAATTGCCAAATGTCATCCTAAGCTAGCAGTAAACAAACTATTGAAGAACACTTTAAACCCTTCTTCCTTGTTTCTTTTTTACTCAATCTTCATCCCTTAAATTCGTTCCCTCCCTTCAATTATCTTCTCAAAACTCGTATTCCACATCTCCAGAAACAATCTTATCTGTCACCAACATTCTGTACAGTCCCAGTTCTTCAACAGTAACTTTTCCGTCAGCCCAAATCGCTCTATTGATGTCTTCCATCTCTTGCTTAGATATCTTGCCGTCAGCAACAGCTCGCTCGATTTGGACTTGGAGCTTTTCTAGTTGCCGACTTTCTTCCGGCGTAGCTTGTTTATCAGTCGATCGCGAAACTAACATAGTTGCTTTCTCCTAGAGCTTGACCTCTACTCTGTACTAAGCCGCAGCAGCAGATATTGTCAACTCAAAGATGCAAAAATTGACAAATAAATGTAACAAAACTACATTTACTTGTCAATAGGATAAGGTGCAAAATTATTTAACAAAATTACATTTGTTGGTCAATAGTATCAATATCAAATCCGCGCTTCATCGTCGGGCCTAAAGTCGAATCAAGCTGCCAACAAATAATTCGCGAAATTTTCAGTTTTTTGACCCCTCCTTCTACAGTCAACAGTCAACAATCAACAATCAACAATCACCTGACGGTGCAACGGGAATCGATATGACTGGCCTACTGAACTAAGTCTCGAATCCGCGCAGCCGTCAACTCCTCGACATTCCTGAAAACCGCTGCAGCACCCGCATTTTCCAGCACCTTAGCATAAGCCTCACAGCGCACAGCATCATCCAAAACATGAGGTGGCAAAATACCAGTCCCCAGCCAAACTCGATGTGGTTGCAATTCCCGCGCCTTCACAACCGTGTAAATATCGGCAACCGTATCTCCCGCGTAAATCACGGGCAAATTTTTTTCTAAACCGTGCAGAGTTTCCAACTGTTCAATTGCAGAGAAAAGTCCAGCCGGATCTGGTTTTCCCGGTGCATCTTCCATCGCCACCAACACCGGGGAATTTAAACTCAGTTTCCCTGACAAAACATAAGCAGCTTCATCCCGCATCGCCCCGCTAAAAAAGCCCCAAACAATCCCCCCAACCGTTAAACTTTCCAGGTAAGCCGGACTTAACAACAGCGGTTCGTCACAAATGTAACCAGTCCAATTATTCTCATCGGGCCCGCGATAGCGACTTTGGAAAAAAGCCACTAATTCCTCATAGTTGAGAGCGAGTTTGTTTCTCGATCGCCCAATCCCCTCAAAATAACGGCAAACTAACTCGAAAGACGCCTGCCAGTCATTATTCCACACTCCCTCCGACTTCAGAGAGTCGATATCGAGAGAATTCGGGCGAAAAGCACCCGCCGTGAAATGTTCCACCGCATCCGCGATCGCCCGCCGGTAGGAACCGGACACATCCCGCACCACACCGTCAATGTCGAAGACTAAAATAACTCTGTTCACAGCTTAACTATCCTTGTACCTAGGGCGGGTGAGAACCCAAATTTTATCTGTTCCCAGCCCCTGAGTGGCGCTAAAACCAGCCGCGCCACAAAACTTTTCATGGCCGATGACCAATTATCGAACAGAGTGTGCTACGCTTAGCGATTGTAGAAATTTTTAACAAGTTCGATCGGAACCCTGGAGGTTTGCTTGTCCAAGTTCATCTTAAAAGTTCTCTGGCTAGAAGAGAATGTTGCCCTCGCCGTTGACCAAGTTGTCGGCAAAGGAACTAGCCCGCTGACATCCTACTTTTTCTGGCCTCGCAAAGATGCCTGGGAAGACCTCAAAAACGAACTCGAAGCCAAACACTGGATTGCTGATAACGATCGCGTCGAAATCCTCAACCAAGCCACAGAAGTCATCAACTACTGGCAAGAGGAAGGCAGACGGCGCCCGATGACTGAAGCTCAGTCAAAGTTCCCCCTAGTGACTTTTACCGGCAGCAACTAAGCCCAGCTTTAATTTGCTACCCATATAAATTGCCTGTTATGGCTGACGAGGGGAAGGATAGAGGGGAGAAGGCGAGAGGATTTGACGCTTTTTCCACCTCGCCGTGAAACATACAATTTTAATGCGCTACAGCTTATCTTGATATTAACTCCGATTTTGGAACCTACTCGGGTTTTGGGCTTGGTCGATTTGAGATTTGAGATTTGAGATTTATCCAAAATAAAGCTCTCAAATCGGATTTTCTACAATCTAAAAAGACTAAGCAACCAAACCAAATAAATCTAAAATCGGCTTTTTTATACTCTTGAATTGTACAGTCAGCTCTCAACATCCTTCCCTCTGACTAATGACTAATAACTAATGACTTCTTCGCGGAATCTATGGGCGCCGAAAGTACGATCGACCAGACCGAACAGCTACCGCTGGTAGTAAATCCCGACATTCTCCAGCAAGCTATCCTCTACAAAATTAATACTCGCATAAACGCTCGCGGAGAATTAGTTTTCCCCTGCATACCGGGAATGCTAAGCCACTATCTCAATTCGATAGAAAAGCTATTTAGCACTCTCGACAGACCCCTGCCAGAAGACCGCAGAGACGAGCTCAGCAAGCTTTTAGCCACCAAGTTAGAACAAGGCTACCGCACCTCCACAGCATCAATGTTGATTCTGCAATACGAATCAGTGCAGCCGCCGCAAACCGGTTTAGCTTGCAAAGTGATTGTGACTACCTCAACAGTTGGAGAACAGTACAAAAGCTGGGTAGACACCAGAGAACCGCCGCTTTTCGGCTCTCATCCCGATGCAAAATTGATGGCAACGGCTGCTAAATTGGGTACGCCCGATCGAGTGCGGATTTTGGACGTGGGCGCTGGTACCGGCCGCAATACCTTGCCCCTGGCGAGATTGGGCTATTCTGTAGATGCGATCGAACTAACTCCAGCTTTTGCAGAACAATTGAAAGCGGCAGTAACAGCCGAAAACCTTCCCGTCACAGTTACAGAAGGCGATGTGCTTGACCCCTTAATGCGGATGAAACCGGCCCGCTACCAGTTGGCAGTTGCCGCCGAAGTCATTTCACATTTTCGAGACAGCGATCAAGTACGGCTTTTCCTCGCTAAAATGTGCGATTCCCTGTGTCCCGGAGGTCTGTTGCTGTTCAGCACGTTTTTAACTGTCGGCGACTACCAGCCGGATGCCCTCGTGCGACAAGTTGCCCAACTCTCCTGGTCTACTTTATTTACGCCCCAAGAACTCGCCACCGCAATGGAAGGGTTGCCCTTAGTCCAAATATCCGACGAATTGGTGTTTGAGTACGAACGCCACCACCTGCCGGAAGGAGCCTGGCCACCGACGCCTTGGTTTCCCAGTTGGGCCACCGGTCGAGATGTCTTCCCGATGGCAAACGCACGGCCGCCAATGGAATTGCGCTGGATTTTGTGTCGCCGAAGTTAAAAAATTTTGTCATTTCTAGGCGGACACAGCAATCAAAACTGTTAACCGGCAGTAACATTTTCCTCAAATATTTTTATTTCAACAGCTTAAATCAGGGTCGCTGTTAATATTGTGCATCCTGCACAGAAAAATTTACAAAAATATATATTAAAATGTAAAGAGAGCGAAGTTCGATCGCCCCTGGGTGACAAACCCAGTGCCTGATTTGATCCTACGCTTGCCAACCTTTTATTTCTTGCGAAAAATCGGGTTGCTAATGGCAATCGGGCTTGCTTAGAATTCGATCGCCATCTCGATGGGTGCAACTAGAGTTAAGATGAATTCAACAAACCTATTCCTCCCGATAGATGACTTTTTAGGGAATAGGATTAGCCAATAGATTAGCTCGCTACTCAGCGATGCTGCTGAAAAACAAATATGCTTTTAACACATCCACTACAAGCGTTTGGAGCAATCTTCGGGCACCAACCTTCCACAAATAGATCATCAATCGACCAAAAAACCAATAAAAATTATTGGGAGGGGAATATTGAACTGGCTGTAAACGAACAAATTGACTGGTACATCCAAGTGGAAATGCTAATGAGTAACGCTAAATCTTCCTGCACCAATGAAGAGATTACTGCTTGGCTGCGGGGATTGCTGACAATTGCTTGGGCAGATGGCAACTTTGACGAAGACGAGCAAAAAATGATTGCAAATCTAACTCAAGATGAACTACACCCGGTATCTTTTGAGGCGGGCTTTGAACCTATTACTACAGAGGAATTAGCCGCTGTGTTAGGAGAAGACACCGCCAAAGGCGAGGATTTTTTAAGGACAGCAGTCATGGTAGCTTTGGCAGACGGTACCTACTCGCTCAGCGAAGACGAGGTAATCTCTAAGTTTTGCACAGCTTTGGGGCACAATGTAGAGGCGATCGAAGCTCTGCGACACACCATCGAAGACAGCAAGTGCGATCCGCAGGGGCCCAGCAGCCAAATAGTCTTTGATGCCAATGTCGTCCCCGTCGTCGGAACACCCCTTTCATCTCGGCTACCTAAACCTCACCACAAAAATGTCCTGCAACCGGTAAAAGACTGGCTCGACGGCTGGGAAATTCACGACCCAAAATTGGCACACTTTGTCTGTAAAATTATTCCACCCCAGTGTCCGTTTGAGCGAGATGTCGTGTTATTTGGTCACAAAATCGTCCACATTCCGGCGATGTGCCAGATTAACCCGCTTTACGAACAGTTAGTCGGGATGCGCTTTCGAGCTCTCTGCTATTTGGCAGATGAATGTAAGGAAGATGTATCGTCCTATTGTTAAAAGGAATGGGTAATTGCTAATTGGTAATTCATTCCGGGGCGCAGAACCTCTATCTGTAGGATGCGCCCATAAGCACCTTACCGCTATAATTAGCACGTTAAATGCGTATTTGGCAAAGTTCTGTAATTAGCAATTGCTAATTTTCCGTAGTAAATTATTTGCGATGATTTAGAAACCGCTTTTTGGCAGAAAAAAAGATTTTTACAGCTCTTCGCACCTGATAAAAACCCAGTTTATTCTGTTGGCGTGCGTGATTTCTGCAAATATCAAGTCTGCTTTTATAATACTAATTTAATAAAAATTTTGGTAGAATTCTGAAATTATTATATAGCTTATTAAAAGCTTTAAAAGCCGGACACGGCAGTGCCGTTTCCCTACAGATGCTCGCGTACAATCTCTCGCTCTGCACTACTTTTGAGAATTGGTATAATTATATTTTTCCGGCAACTGTAAATCGCGACTAAAGTTGGCTGTCATCCGCCGACGCGGACTAAAGGAAAAGGGGAATATGGTACTTGCATCTGGTATAATAATAACTAATGACTATTGACACTGACTATTGACTACTGACTAAATTATGCAATTTATCGATCGAGCAGATATTCAAGTCGCAGCCGGCAAAGGCGGCGACGGTATGGTAGCTTTTCGCAGAGAAAAGTATGTACCAGCGGGTGGCCCCTCTGGTGGGACGGGTGGCAAAGGCGGTTCCGTGTATATGGTGGCGGTGGAAAGCCTGCAAACGCTGCTAGATTTTCAGTACAACCGGATTTTTAAAGCCGATGACGGGAAGCGAGGCGCGCCGAAAAATATGACCGGTGCCGGTGGGGACGATCGCACGATCGAAGTTCCCTGCGGTACAGTAGTTTACGACGCGGAAACTCAGGCCATATTGGCAGATTTGGTGACGCCCGGACAGACTTTTTGCGTAGCCAAAGGCGGCAAAGGCGGTTTGGGCAACAAGTGTTTTCTGACCAATTCCAACCGGGCTCCCGATTATGCGATGCCGGGAAAAGAAGGAGAACACAAATTTTTGCGTTTGGAATTGAAGCTATTAGCTGAAGTGGGAATTCTGGGGATGCCGAATGCTGGCAAATCCACCTTAATTTCAGCTTTATCTGCGGCCCGCCCCAAGATAGCAGATTATCCGTTTACAACTTTAGTCCCGAATTTGGGCGTAGTCAGAAAACCGACTGGAGACGGTACTGTTTTTGCTGATATTCCGGGATTGATTGAGGGAGCTCACGAAGGTGCTGGCTTGGGTTACGAGTTTTTGCGGCACATCGAACGAACTCGGTTGCTGCTGCACTTGATCGATATTACCGATGAAGATCCGATCGCCAATTACGTCACAATTCAGGAAGAATTAAAGGCTTACAGGCGTGGTTTAGCCGATAAACCGCAGATTTTGGCTTTTAATAAAGTAGATGCGATCGACCTCGAAAGCGAAGAAATCGGTAATTTAATCAGCCGACTTAAAGAAATTAGTGGCGCTCCTGTTTTGTTAATTTCCGCCGTTAGTAGACTTGGATTGGATGAATTGATGCAGCAAGTTTGGCAAAAACTCGACGAGATGAACGAGAAAGAGGCGGCTGAACAGTTAGCAGTCGCGAGTGTTTAATCGCTTTCCGGTTCTTGGAATTTCCGTGAATGGGTAGGTGTTTTTTTGAGGGGTCAAATCTTTCGGCTGTATGGCTGGTGCGGCAAGGGTTTGAGCCTCTCAGGTCTCAGAAAATATCTTGGACATCTATCTAGGAAGTCACTTTTTACTGAGTAAATCTTTAATTTCTTCAATAGTAAATGGAGGATATTTCCTATGAATCATTGCATGACAGTTAGGACATAGTGGAAGTAAATCTTGAATAGGATTAACTTCATATTCTTGATTAATTTCAGCTAAAGGTATTATATGGTGAACATGAATAAAACCTTTACCTATTTCTCCAAAAACTTTTTCAAAGTTAAACTTGCAAATATAACAATTTAGCCCATAATATTCAATACATTTTTTGCGAGCTTGATTATTTCGTTCATAAGCATTAACTTGTATTTGACGGATAGAACCTTCTTTAAAAGTTTTAGTTTCCTCTACTTCTCCGACTTCATCAGAAAATATTAGCGTATCATCTGAGACACTAACAGAATCGAAAAGCTGTTCAAAATCAAGCTTGGGTGTGGTTAAAATTTTGCAAACTAAAACATAGAGTTCTTCTTCAGAATATTCTTTAAATCCTTCATAAATTTCTTTCTCACAACGCCATAACTCTCTCTGCCACCAGCCTCTACGCCTATTTTCATGATAAGGATCAAAGGCATCTCTCAAATTTTTGATTGTATTAGCGGAAATTCCAAGTAGAGAGCCTATTTTTTCATGGGTATCAGTCATATTACCAAATCCCAATTTCTGATAAGCATCTCTATCAAATCTTGAAAGATAATAAGCTACTATATAAGCATAGTAATTGCTCAACCCCCTTGACAAGAGAACGAGATAGACATTAGATAGAGGAATGAAAAAACTCCCTGACCTAAAAC